>JACRFF010000129.1 GCA_016218005.1 Ignavibacteriales bacterium | reverse complement strand
GCTCGAAAGATTTGTTGCGTCAAACGCAGCTGCGTGCTCGCCTGGGTTTAACTCACTGTTTACTAGCGTTACTACTTCTCTTCCAAGCACATCGAAGACTTTCAGCACGACGTGATCACGTTGCGGAAGCGAGAAGCGAATGGTTGTCGTCGGATTGAACGGATTGGGATAGTTCTGATACAACAGAAATTCTTTCGGGATATTTCCACCTTCGCCTTCAACTGAAGTTGTACTCGAAATTTCTTTCACCAACAGCGGGTCTATTCCTACGTTAAATGTAATGTTTCCCTGAACATCGGCAGTAACAGTATCCCTTTGCAAAATATTTCCAAGTGAATCGGTAATCATATTTGTCACAAGCGCTCGCGGTGTGTTGATGCGAAATGTTACACTCTGACTCCCACTGTCTCGCCACAGGATATAACGAGCGACGCTGTCACTTGAAAGCGAAACGTAACGGTAGGCATAGAGGCTCGGTTCCTGATGGACGCTCATCTTCCCGGCATAACGCGCCTTGTCCGCGTCGATGGCTTGAGCCAGAAGTTTGTAAGCATGGTAGCTCACTCTTGGTTGGTTGAAGTTCTGCGGAGGCTCGCCATTGCGCATACCATCGCCAATCAGTCCCTGCGAATTCCAAGTACTTCCTGGGTCTCCGCCGTAATCAAACCACTCCATCAGGTTCTCCCAAAAGAGCTTCTCGAGGCCTGCGTCAATGTTGTACACGTAACGCTTGATGAGACTGCGAGCTTGAACTTCTTGCGTCTGGTACGAGCTATTGGCCGGTTGATACGCCCACGTGCTATTCTCACACGACCAGATTGGGACCCTCTGAAGTCCTAGAGAATCCAGGTGCTGACGAATTCTCCTCACCATAGGCATCTTATATTGAGTTGCCGGCCCCCAGTGATGAACATCCACCACATCAAATAGACCCTCCGAAGCGATTGTGCTGATAATGGATCGAAGGAGAGGGTTGTATCTTAGCAAGCCATCTGCCTGTGAAATTAGGACTATCTTAGCCGTTGGGTCAGAAGATCGAATGGCAGGAGCGGCAAAACGAATCCACGCTACGTATCGGCGAACGATCTCGGAGTCTGGTAAAGTGAGCGGAAGCCCAAGTTCAAACGGGCTTAGCTGCCAGTATTTAACTTTCACATAAGGATTGACGTCCTGAAAGCCGTCTCCGTCGTAACGCTCTACTGTGCTTCGCACGAACCGCTTGTACCGGAGTGTGTCGCTCAATGGATCCCGCAACGGAGTCCCGCCGCCAGGCGGCGCTTGTCCAAACAACCCGCCTTCCTTGAATACACCCAGCCAGTACACTTGATTGCCCGGTTTGTAAACATTGATGATGACACTATCGGTTAAGAATGGTTGTGGATTCCAGTGGTATGCAGAATCGAGCGTCGGCTCTATGTAATCCCACACCAACTGGAGATTACTGCGCGTCCAATGCGCACCGAGATTTTGGAAGTGTCCGTTAACCCAGTTCCAGTACTGTGTGTTGGTGAAATTCATCCGCGCTCTGAAGTAGCCGTACTCGTTTGCCGCGTAGGCGCCAAAAATCCCGAAGCGAGAGTTCTCAAAAGAGAGGGACTGTGCTAACATCATCTGCGAGGTCAAGACGAATACTATCGAAATCATTTTGGTTTGTAACGACATTGTCTTCCCTGTGTTTTACTTGCTGATGAGCATTTTCTTGGTTTGAATAAAACCTGCGGCTCTGAGTTGGTAAAAATAGACGCCACTGGCGAGACTTTTTGCCTCTAAGACTACAGTATGTTCGCCGGCGTTTAATTCTCCATTCACCGGCGTTGCCACTTCTCTGCCAAGCACATCAAACACTTTCAGCGTCACAAACTCGCGCTGCGGAAGTGAGAAGCGAATTGTTGTGGTTGGATTAAACGGATTAGGATAATTCTGTCTTAACTCAAATGAAGATGGAATTTCTGAAGAGATCGATTCGATTCCGGTAGGCAATGCTGTACAATCTATTCTGAAAGGTTTGCCGTTATACTCTGATTTCCAGAGCTGAGACATTTGTGTAAGGGTTCTCCACTGT
>JACRFF010000128.1 GCA_016218005.1 Ignavibacteriales bacterium | reverse complement strand
TAATTTGTGATTAGCCACATAGTCATCGACCAGCTTTTGTTCTTTGCCCCGCAAGTATTCGAGCGCTGAGAGAACAATTTTCTTGCTCTCCTTGTCAAACTCGATCACTTTCAACGGCAGAGTGTCGCCCACCTTGAACGACTCCGCGACGTTTTTCACCGGCGTGTGGGAGAGTTGCGAGAGCGGAACGAAGCCATCAACGCCCAGCGGCAGCTCAACGATGACTCCTTTTTCGATCAGGCGCACAAGCTTGCCTTCCACATCAGTCCCGGTTTTGTAGAAATTCTCGAACGCATCCCACGGATTATCCTGAACCTGCTTGTGACCAAGCGAGATACGCCGTTGGTCTACATCGATCGAAAGGATGACAACGTCAAGCTTGTCCCCTTTCTTCACCACTTCACCCGGATGGCGAATTTTTTTCGTCCACGAAAGATCGGAAATATGCACAAGTCCGTCGACGCCTTCTTCAAGTTCGACGAAAACGCCGAAGTTTGTCAGGTTGCGAACGTTACCCGTATGCTTGGACCCAATCGGGTACTTCTGCATCAGACTTGTCCACGGATCCGGCTCAAGCTGCTTCATACCCAAAGAAATTTTCTTCCCATCTTTATCCAGCGAAAGAATAATGGCATCTACCATCTGTCCCATCGAAACGACCTGAGACGGATGCTTGATGTGCTGAGTCCAACTCATCTCGGAAATGTGAATCAATCCTTCGATGCCTTTTTCGATTTCCACAAACGCGCCGTAATCTGTCAACGAAACCACTTTGCCGGTGACTTTTGTGCCCACCGGATATCGGTTTTCGATATTCTCCCACGGATGCGGTTGCAATTGTTTCATGCCGAGCGAGATGCGTTTTTTCTCCGCATCGTAATCCAGCACCGCAACGTTAACCACCTGATCCAATTTGACCACTTCGGATGGATGGCTGACACGGCCCCACGAGAGGTCGGTGATGTGCACCAAGCCATCGACGCCGCCGAGGTCGACGAACACACCGAAATCCGTGATTGCCTTGACATGGCCTTCAAGGATTTGGCCCTTCTCCAGTTTTTCCAGTATTGCCTTGCGCTGACTGGAGAGTTCTTCTTCAACCAAAACCTTATGGCTGACGACAACGTTTTCAGAAGGGTGATTGACCTTCACGACCCGAAAATCCAACTCGCGTCCAATGAACGCATCAAAGTCGCGCACGGGGCGAATGTCAATCTGGGAGCCGGGCAGAAACGCATCAAGCCCCATGAGATCAACCACGATGCCGCCTTTCGTACGCCGCACGCAACGACCTTTGAGAATTTCTCCGGTCTCAAACGATTTCACGACGCGTTCCCACACGCGCATAAAATCTGCACGCTTGCGTGATAACGCCAATCGACCCTCTTTGTTTTCGACAGACTCGAGGAAGACCTCGATCTCTTCACCGGCACGCAGTTCTTTGAAATTGGAAAATTCTGCT
>JACRFF010000131.1 GCA_016218005.1 Ignavibacteriales bacterium | reverse complement strand
GGCGATGCCCAAAGTCCTTTTTGCGCAGGGAACGGCGGTTTGATACGCGGATAACCGCGGTTGCCTTCAACACTGTTCATCAGAGCGGATTCTTCGCCGCAAATGTATGCACCGGCTCCTTTATGCGTATAGATGTTCGTTGTGAAACCGGTTCCGAGAATATTCTGACCGATATATCCTTTTGCATATGCATCGGCAAGTGCTTTATCCACCATACGGATCCATTTTCCGTATTCACCGCGGATGTAAATATACGCAGCAGTGATCCCCATAGCATAACAGCCGATGAGGATCCCCTCGATCATCATATGAGGATTCAGTTCAAAGATCTGTCGGTCCTTGAACGTACCGGGTTCGGATTCGTCTCCGTTCACGGCAAGGTATTTCGGTTTGTCATTCCCTTTGGGCATAAAGGACCATTTCATCCCGGTCGGGAAACAAGCACCGCCGCGGCCTCGCAGTCCGGATTTCTTCACTTCTTCGATCACTTCATCCGGTTTCATCTGCAGCACTTTCTTCAGTGCAGCATATCCGCCGTTCTGTTCGTAAACATCGATCTGGTGGTAATTCTTGATCTCAGGGAGAATGTATTTTTCCATAGTCTCAGGTAATGGGTGGAACGGTTTCGAGTGATTTATTTCAGACCGGAAAGGATCTGTTCCGCTTTTTCCGGTGTCAAGTGCTCGTGATATTCTTCACCGATGGCGAGCATCGGAGCGCCGCCGCACGCACCCATACATTCCACTTCACTGATGGTGAATCTGCCGTCCGCCGACGTCGTTCCGAGTTTCGTGCCGCACGCTTTCTCAACGGCAGAAACGATCCTGTCCGATCCGCGCAGCTGGCAGGAGACATTGGTGAAGACTTCGATATGATGTTTCCCGAGTTTCTTGTCGTTGTACATCGTATAGAATGTTACGACACCGAGAACGTGGGCATACGGCACACCGACGAGGTCCCCGATGAAGCGCATCATATCCTGCGAGATCCATCCTTCCTGTTCCTG
>JACRFF010000139.1 GCA_016218005.1 Ignavibacteriales bacterium | reverse complement strand
TTTTCGCGTCTTTCGTATCCACTAATCCCGCGGCAAGGGCCTTTGCTTTGTCTTTCATCGCCGCCATGGTTTTGTACGCTGAACCGGCGCCGTGACAAGCTTCGCACTGCACTCCGTCTTTCATGTCAAACGTCTTGTCGGCATTGGCGGAAGCGACCACGTGGCATTCGAGGCACTCGGGCGATTCGGCTGCGGGTTTCGTCAGACTTTTCGCTTTGGCCACTTCATTCGCCTTGGCCGTCGTCAACGTTTTGTATGCCTCGGCGTGTTTCGACTTCGACCAAACGTCAAACTGCTTTCCTTGTTTCTCGGTTTGATGACACATCTTGCACGTCTTGACGCCAACGTACTTGTTCTGCGCCATACTGATCGACGCGGAGAGCACCAAGAAAACCGCCGTGGACCATGCAATAAATGATTTTCTCATCGTTGACCTCCTTTGTGATAGTTGATGTTGTTCGATGTCATCGCTGGTTTCGTTCGTACCGCCGAATGAACAGATAGAGCGATACCGCTACGACAGTAATGATAAGCGTAGAAATTCCAAGACCGACACGCCGATAGATGTATTCGTCCAGGGCTTGCTGGCCTTCTTCCGCCACGGACGACGTTGCCGCAAGCCCTTTGTTCACCACTTCCGTAAATCGCGGCAGATTGAATGCGTGCACCATCGTACGCGATTCCAGCCTTGCCTGCCGAACATCACGCAGCTTGAACTTCGCTTCGCCGACTTCCATTCCTTTCTGTTCAGCCTCTTCGATCAACGATCGAGCGTGCTGTTCGGAGATCTCGAGACTGTCGATCAACATGCGCATGTGCTTTGCAGACTCGAACCCTTTGGGGTTTTGCGTGGTGCTATGGCATTGGCTGCACTTCGCTTCCGCCGAAACTCCCAGCAGCTTGTCGCTGGCGGCAACGATTTCATGATTGCTGTGGCACGTTTCGCACTCCGGCAACTTGCGCTCGTCGAACGCTTTCTTGTGCGGACTGGAAGAGAACAAATCTGCGTTCAGCGCGTGGCACGTTCCGCAGACTTTCGATACGGAAGAAAGCCCCGGCGGCGCGGCGCCGTGGTTGCCGTGGCAACTGTTGCACGCGGGAGCGCCGAGGTCGTGCTTCTGCAACAATGCAACACCGTGCACGCTCTTCGTGAAGCGCTCATACTGATCGGTGGGAATCTTGTATTCCTTCATGTACTCCGCATTGCTGTGGCACGAGGAACAGGTGCCCGGCAGATTGGTTGTGTAAACTTTCGACTTTGTGTCGTGCACGCCGCGGATTTCGTGGCTGCCGTGGCAACTGGCGCACTCGGCAGCTTTGCGGTCCCCTTTCGCGTTGCGAATTCCGTGAACGCTCGTTCGGTACTTTTCCAATTGATCCACCGGAAGCGCCGGATTGTACGAGCGCATGAACGCCGCATTGCCGTGGCACTTGGCGCACGTGGTTACCACGTTAAGCGGGTTTACCGGCGACGATGGATCTTTCGGTGAGACGACCCCGTGCGCCTGATGACAAGTACTGCACTGCACGATGTGTTCTTTGCCCGAGACGGCAAGTTTTGCGTGCACGCTGGCTTTTAATCCTTCCCACTGATTGGTCGGCAGAGACGACCCGTGCTTTTTCATCTTTGCCGCATCGGCATGGCATGAGGCGCAGCGTTCCGAAATGAGATCGCCCTTCGGAACGCCGATGAATCCCGCCTTCTTGTCCATCGCTTTTTCTTGATCCTCCATTTGCGAGTTGCCGCCGTGGCAGCCGGCGCACGAAATTTCTTTCTTGAAATGAACGTCGTGCTGGAATAATGTCGATGGAGTATCTCCAATCGCCGAGTGGCACACGTAGCATTGATCTTGGGCGAACAGGCGTGTTGTGCCGATCATAAGAAGCGCAACAATCGCGAAGAAATATCGATGGCTCTGATTCATGCTACCCATCCCACAATGGTCAAGACAATGATATAGAGGATCACAAACAATCCCACGTAGTTGATCGCTTGGTTTTGCTCGCCGCGCGAACTTTTGCGATCCCAGAACGGAACCAACAGCCACAGCAATCCGCCGAGACCGAACAATAAAATGCCCAGCACCTCGCCATCGAGGAAGAACACTTGGGCGGGAATGTACTTCAACGTTTGGAACATGAAGAGAAAGTACCATTCCGGCTTGATGCCGGCTGGCGCAGACGCAAACGGATCCGCTTTGTGGCCGAGTTCCCACGGAAAGAACACGGCAAGGATCGCCAGCACGTTCAGCACGATGAGCCACAGAAGGAGGTCGCGCAGCAGGAAGTTCGGGAAGAACGGCATTTTCTTTTTCTCTTTCTCAGGCGTGTTTTCCAAGTGCATCGGCTCGCTCATCCCTTGCGCTTGCACGAGGATGAGATGGAGGCTCAACAGCACCGTGAAGATTCCCGGCATCACCGCTACGTGGATGCCGAAGAACCGCGCAAGCGTTGCGCCGGTAACATCGCTGCCGCTGCGCAGGAACGTCATCAACGGCTTGCCGATGTACGGCACGACGCCGGCAATATCCGTTCCGACCTTCGTTGCGAAGAATGCCAATTCATTCCACGGCAGCAAGTAACCGCTGAACCCGAAGCCGAGCGCCATGAAGAACATCAGCATGCCGGTAATCCACGTTACCTCGCGCGGCTTGCGGTATGCCTTCTCAAAGAACACGCTGAACATATGAATCATCGCCGAAAGGATAAAGAGGTTCGCCGCCCAGCTATGAATGGAGCGAATCAACCATCCAAACTGTACTTTGGACATAATAAATTGAATGCTCTCGAATGCAAGCTCTTCGCCGCTCTTGTAGTAGAGGAGCAACAAGATGCCGGTAACAACTTGAATCAAGAACAAGAACAGCGACACTCCGCCAAAGTAGTACCACAATGAGTGCCGATGCACGGGGACGTACTTCTTCCCCATAAACTCTACGAGTCCCTCCAACTGAACTCGTTCGTCGATCCACGCGTAGATTTTTTTTCCAAGTCCCATGGCGTTCCTCGTTTCGCTCAGACTTTCTTCGAGATCATCACTTCTTCTCCTTGCACCACGACGCGGTATTCATCCAACGGTCGGGGTGGAGGCCCGGCCACATTGCGGCCGTTCAGGTCGTAGCGTCCGTTGTGGCACGCGCACCAGATGAGACCCATATCTTTTCGGTACTGAACCGTGCAATCGAGATGCGTGCAGGTGGCAGAGAACGCGCGCAGGCTGCCATCCGCAGAGCGAATGAGGATGACCGGCTTCGTACCGAACTTCACAATCTTGCCGCTGTCTTTTTCCATTTCATTCAGCTTGCCGGCCTTCACGCTGGAGACTTCTACTTCGGCCTGTTTCGGCGGCTTCAGGTACGCAAGAATCGGATAGATCACCGCTCCTGCCCACGCAATGAGTCCGCCGGAAAGAACTATCTTCAAAAAATCCCGCTTGCTTTCATTTACAGGCGGCGTCGTTGAACCCTGCATCATTTCATCTCCTCATTGACTATTGTGACAATCGCTGCAATTCATTTCTTTCCACGCATCACCGATATCGACGGGATGCTTGTAGTCGATTCCGGCAAGCGAAATACGCAGCCGATCTTTCTCAAATTTCTGCGCGAGAATGGTATGGCACACGTTGCAGTCGCGCGAAAGCACTTTGCCGTTGTCCGTCGTGTGTTTGCCGTCGTGGCAGCGGAAACAGCCGGGATAGTAGAGGTGGCCGATGTTGTCGGTAAACTTTTTCCAGCTTACTTTCATGAAGGGGAAATAATTGCGCGCGTAGATTTTTTGCACCTCGTCTATCATTTGCGCAATGGCGGCGTTCTTGTTGGCGGCAATGCGCGGATAGTTCGTTTTGTAGTAGTCCTCAATGTGCAGTTTGATGCTGTCGAGCGCAATTTCTTTCGTAGAGTACGGGTATTCCAACGCCTTCACGCAGATGCTCTTGGCGAACGGAAGCTCAGGGTCAATCCAACCGAGGTCCATCACGTGGTTCACCGAACGCGCCGGCGGTCGATAGATATGGGTCGGCCTGTTGTGGCAATCGATGCAATCCATCCGTCGCACGCGCGCGCGCTTTAACTCTTCGTCCGTCAGTTTCGCGTCGCTGCTCTGGTAGATGCGGTCGATGCCGCTCGGATCTTTTACGCGAACCCACGGAATCGATTGCCGCGTCGAGTCAAGCGTCGCGTAGGTTACCTCGTGCGCAATGTTCATGTGCCAATGAATGCCGGAGGTCGGGCCTGCTTCCACATTGCCGCCGCCAATCTTCACCAACAGTTCCAACGACCATTTCGTGTTCTGGGAATCGGAAAGGAAATACGTATTCTTCAAAACCTTTTCGCTATAGAAATGCTTCGGCCAATGGCAGTGCTCGCACGTTTCTTGAGCGGGACGCAAGTTCTCGATCGGCGTGGGAATCGGTTTCGGATATTTGTTGAACGTCACGGCGTAGAGTTGGTAGCTTCCCGATAATTTTGACTTGACGAAGTAGCTCGCGCCGGAACCGATATGGCATTGCACACACCCGACACGAGCGTGGGGTGAATATTGATACGCGGTGTACTCCGGTTCCATCACGTTGTGGCACGTCTTGCCGCAGAATGCGTCGGATTCCGTTGCCTCGTACGCCTTGAAACTGCTGAACACGACAACTCCGAGTAAGAGAATCGAGCCGATGGAGAGCGTTACCGTCGCACGGCGGTGGCGCGGATTGTTGAAATCGATTTTCGGCAGATGAAGTCCGTGCGGCTTCCCTAAACGCATACGCCGTTGCTCACGCAGCGCTCCGACAATCATCATAATCATGCCGGCCAGCAACACCGCCGGCAGAAACACGAACGCAATGATTCCCATGTACGGGCTGGGATTAACTGCGGTTGCTTCGAGCACGACAAGAAAAAGGATCACACCAACGCTGACGCCGGAAACAATGCCGCCGATGAGGGTAATAAGATTGCTAAACGACGAGGGAAGGAAACGCTTCATTGGGATTCAACCTTGTACATACATTCTGGTTTGCCGGAAACACGAAGCGGCCGAACGTTGGCTGTGGTGGCCGCAATCGCCGCAGAGAAGATTGAGATTTTATGATTCATTCGCAAGAGATTCTGTTGATTTTAGCGATACGCAAACACCATGGCGTAAATAATCATGAGAATGATGGTGAACCCGAGACTCAACGCCGTCCAACCAAATATCTTCGCCGCGCGAACCACAATATCTGGATATGGTTCCGCAAGCAGTTCGTCGAGTTTTCCAGATTTGCGAAGTTCCTCATACTCCCGCGGACGTTCTTCCTTGAACTCTTCGATATCGATCCTTCCGGTGAAAATAACCGTATCCATGGGAAATTTTTCCGGCCGCAGATGCGTGTTGAAGAAGTGCACCGTGAAAATAAATCCGACCGCCAAGAGCGCCTCGTCGCTGTGAATGATCGTCGCGACATTCAAGAAGCTGCCGGGAATGAATCGTGTAAAGAATTCCGGAAACCAGAGCATCAATCCGGTTGAGCCGATCGCGGACACACCCCAGAATACCGCGAAGTAATCAAACTTCTCCCAGTACGTCCACCGGCCGTATGCCGGGCGCGGGCCAAGATTGAGAAACCATTTCATCGACGCTTTGAATTCTCGCCAATCTTGTTTCATCGGCAGCAGCGTGTTCGGGCCGAACAGGAGATTCTTCCACGTACCAAATTCGCGTTTCTTGCGTCGGAAGAGATCGACAATGTGCGTTGTGAAAATGCCAAACATCAGCACGGCAGCAAACCGGTGAATAAATCCCGCCGACTCGAAGCCGCCCAGCAGATGCGCCAGAAACGACGCCCAGCCGGTATACGAAAACTTCAGCGTCATTCCCGTCAACGCCAAACTCATGAAGCTGATAATCATAATGACGTGCAGCGTTCGGTTGAGACGCGAGAAGCGCACCACTTGTTTTTTTTGTCCCGCCTTCATCGCTTCTCTCATGATTTTTCTTTTCGCGCGACCGGTTGGCGTTGTTGGTTGCGTTCGCGTTTCATTTTTAATGCGCGCGGCAGCCAGAGCAGCGTGTGGATTCCGAAGACGGCAAACGTTCCCACCAACAAACTGGTCATTCCCCAGAACGTCCAAAAGAGAAATGGATATTTTTCCGGGTCGTGGTGCGTTGCGTGCGTCAAGTAGCCGGCAAAACGCCGCGTCGCCCCTGGATGACATTTCTGGCACGTTTGAACGACGTTGTTGTGGCTCAAGTGCGATTTCGGGTCGGACACCGGCAGAATGTCGTGCGCGCCGTGGCAATCGTAGCATTTCGCCGTTTTCGTATATCCCAACTGCGAAACCTTGCCGTGGTAAGTATCGAAGTACGTCGCCGCAATTTTGGGGTGGCAGCGCCCGCACTTTTGCATAATGTCGAGCTTGAAGCCGTCGATATCGGTACGGCGAATGGTGTGCGCACTGTGGCAATCACTGCACACCGGCAATTGCTTGTCGGTCTTACCGACCATCTTCGCGTGGATACTTCCGAGAAATTTTTCTTGAATGCCGTGATGACATTTGCCGCACGTGGCGGGAACATTTTTCGGATTGACGCTTGATGAATCGTTCGACATCGGCAGCACACCGTGAGCGGTGTGGCAGTCAGTGCACGTGGCCGTCACGGTCAAGCCGCTCTTGATCAATCCCTTGCCGTGAATGCTTTCCGTGTACCGGTTGACGATCTCGTGCTCGACGCCGGTGTAGCGCACGGCAGCTCTCTTCCCTTCCTGATGGCACTTGGCGCAAAGGTCGGGAATGTTTGTCGGGAAGATGGGTGATTCGGGATTGCGCCGACCACCGACACCGTGCGTGCCGTGACACTCCTTGCACGTCGGAGCGTTTGGATCATTCTTCGCAATCAACACACCATGCATGCTCTTCGCATATTGCGTTCCCACTTCGGCGTGGCAGGATGCGCAATCCACTTTGCGCGTAATGGTCTCGCACGCACGGCGGCGCGAGGCGTTCACTTCCGAATGACACTGGCTGCACGCAATCTTCTGATGCATCGAGTGCTGCACTTCGGCTTGATTGACAAACAATGCGCCCCCATCTTTCGATGCTTTCAAATCTGGATTCTGATGGCAGCGCATGCAATCAGCATCCGCCATGCCTTGATTGTAGAACACTTTTCGGATTTTATGCGGCTGGTGGCAATCGACGCACGCCGGCAGCACGTTGGCTTGTTTTTCCCACAACTCGCCCTTGATCACCTTGCGATGCACCTGCTCGATCTGTGCGTGGCATTGCGTGCATGTTGCGGCAATGTTATTTCGAGAAATAGAGGAACGTGAATCGGTGTGGGGAAGGATCAAGTGCGACGTGTGGCAGCTTGCGCAACTGGGTGCAACGATCAATCCTTTCCTCAGCAGTCCCTCACCGTGAATCGACTCAGAAAAATTTTCGATGATCTTGTGTTGAGGAATCTTCCGCTCGCGCGAAACTTTTGTGCCTTCCTGATGACAGCGTCCGCAAAGAAACGGAATGTTCAACGGCGCAACGGGCGAGGATTTATCCTTCGCTTTTACGATTTCATGGTTGCCGTGGCACGTGGCACAGGTTGGAGCAAGCGGATCCCCCTTCTCCATCGCTTTATGATGAAGACTTTCTTTCTGCAGCTTCTCTTCGCCGTCGTGGCAAGAACCGCATTCAACGTTGGCAACGGGAACTTCGTGCGGCATTTCTTTTCCCGCAAGCGCCGCGTGGCAGTTGATGCACTGCAACGAACCGTGGACCGATTTCTCAAACTTCTTCTGATCGACAAAGAGCGAGATGGTTTTGTTGTCGCGTACGGTCGTAAGCGATTTGTCTTCGTGGCAGTCAAGGCAATCGGAGTTTTCCTGAGCAAGAGCGCGCACGCACGTGCACAGCAGGGCAAGCAGCAGCCATCGAACTCGCTGGCGGCGCACGCAAAACGCGCGAAACACCGCAGCCGAACTAATCACGGCCGTGTTCATTGCGATCTCGTTCTCTTGTGGCTTCGCCAACAATAACTTCATTCATCCCTTTCGCCAGCTTCCGGCTCTTGATCTCTTCCAACTCCAGCGCGTGGTCTTCCGCCATTTCGTGCTCGGTCAAGTAGCCGTTCCAGAATGCCAGATTGATCGGATAAGTGTCGGGATTGAAGACGACATAGTAAAGATGCCACACGATGATCGCCAGCGTTGCCAACCACGCTTCGTAGTAGTGAATCGTCCGCGAGACGTCGTACCCTATCTTGCCCATCATTCCGATGAATGTGTTGTCGAACCACATGATGAATCCGGTCGCCC
>JACRFF010000124.1 GCA_016218005.1 Ignavibacteriales bacterium | reverse complement strand
TTTCTTGTACTGAGAATGGCGCAACTGCATATAACAATGGCAACAGCAACGGGCTTTGCCCTAAACTCATTCGCTCGTTCGATATGATTTCAGTTGTGCTCACTTCGCTTCGTTGTTACCCGATCCGATGCGCATCGAGTTTTCCGAATCTACTTCCCATCGCTGAGGATTCGTCAGGATGTACTCTTGAATTCGCAACAGTGCCTTTTCGTTCCGAATAATGTGGTCGTTCATTCCGTGAGATAATGCATCTTTCGGAAGCAGTTTGTTTGGATGGAATATCTCACGGGATAAATAATTACGCTGCCACACCGGAACCCCTGAAGATTTTCTCTGTTCGTTAATTCTTCGGGCAGAAAAGGTTTTGAATCCACGCACGATTTCAGAAAGAGAATGTTTTCTGGTAGTGGCCGGTTCGGAACCCGCCTCTCCATCGTGAATGATAATGATTCCGTGAATGTGGTTCGGCATTACAAATAAAGTATGCGCCAGAATTCCTGTAGTCATACCCCTTCAATCGTTGCGCACGCTTCCCCCATCGGTTTGAATCGGTTCGCACGTTAGAACGCCGGGAATATCACCTGCTCGATCTTCTTCGCCTTGCCGGTCTCAGCATCAAGCTGGATAAATACGCCGCAAAACCGGACGTCGTGCTCGGCCAGTTCAAACTTGTACGGCGTTTGATGCATGAACCGTTTGATCGCAATTTCCTTTTTCAATCCGATCACCGAATCATACGGGCCGGTCATTCCCGCGTCGGTAATGTAGGCAGTGCCCTTAGGCAAAATGCGCGCATCGCTGGTCGGAATGTGCGTATGCGTTCCCACCAACGCACTGATGCGTCCATCCAGATGCCACGCCAGCGCCATCTTCTCCGCCGTTGCTTCGGCGTGCATATCCACAAAAATCATCTTCGTCTCCGGCGCGATCTTGCTTACCGCCCAATCCGCCGATTTGAACGGGTCGTCAATCGGCTGCATGTACGTTCGACCTTGCAAGTTGACGACTCCGACCCTTCCCTTTTCCTTCAGGTCGTAGATGCAGTAGCCATAGCCGGGATTTTCTTTCGGATAATTGAGCGGACGAAGAATGTTGCGATTCTCTGCCAGTATTTTTTTCGCCTTCCAGCTATCCCAAATATGATTGCCCGTCGTGATGACGTGAACGCCGAGGTCGAACAACGCCTTGGCTTGTTCCTCCGTAATGCTCTTGCCGTTATCGAGGTTCTCGCCGTTAGCGATACAGAAGTCCACCTCGTACTTCTGAAGATACTGCTTGAGCACGGTGGTGGTCAGCGCCAGTCCTGGTCTTCCATTAATATCGCCGACAAAAAATATGTTGAGATGTTTGGCCACGGTGGCTGGTGAACTCGCTGTTAATATAGAAGAAAATGTTGGGAGATAATAGCTGCGCGATCAAAAGCAGCGGTTGGCAGGAAAACGAGGATTCAATGCTCTATCTCTCCCACCGGAAAGAAGGATTATCCGCTTGCGAGTGCGCGCTCGTACGCTTGCTTCGTCTGCTCGGCAACGTGGCGCCACGTAAAGCCGGCGAGCAACCGATGCTTCAATGC
>JACRFF010000123.1 GCA_016218005.1 Ignavibacteriales bacterium | reverse complement strand
TATCAGCACAATCCAGTTTGCCGCACGTCAAGTTTCCGCTTGCGCCTGATAAGCTTGCACACGGCTCCGTGTATTTCGTTCTCACGTGGTTTGGATGGAGAGCTTTCCATTTTCAATCGTGGAGTGTCTTTCTCCGGCGCAACGCGCTCGTACTCGCTTTCTTTTTTACCTGCGTGTATGGCGTAACGGATGAGATTCATCAAATCTATGTTCCCGGCCGGACATTTGATTTGTCTGATATGCTTGCCGATGCGATTGGGGCTGCTCTCTTTCTCCCGACATATTGGATGTTCCTCCGTCGGATGGCGACAAGACCCGAGGTCCCGTCATCCGTAAATTGATTCGAGCGCGATTTCTTTCTACATTGAATTGAAATCAGAAACAGTTTTCCGCCGGATGTTGCTCGGCGGTTTTTTGTTGAACAGAGCGTGCGTGTGAATCTCCCATTCCAACTCGAAGCTACTGACGGTAAAGCGCGTGCCGGCCGGCTTGCTACTGGCCACGGAGTCATTGAAACGCCAACGTTCATGCCTGTTGGCACTCAAGGAACTGTGAAGGCGATTGAACAGAGAGAATTGGAAGAGATTGGCGCTCAAATTATTCTTGGCAACACGTACCATCTTTATCTTCGTCCCGGCACGGAGCTGATCGAGCGATCCGGTGGTCTCCATAAATTCATCGGATGGCACAAGCCGATTCTTACCGACAGCGGCGGTTATCAGGTGTTTAGTCTGACGGACCTCCGAACGATTGAGAACGATGGCGTTACATTCCGTTCTCACCTTGACGGTTCACAGCATGTATTTACTCCTGAAAGTGTCGTGCGCATCCAACGTCAGCTTGGCTCGGACGTCATGATGGTGTTGGATGAATGCACGCCCTATCCCTGTTCTGTTGACTATGCCCGTGCCTCCAACGACCTAACGCTGCGGTGGGCAAGTCGATGTCGAGAGGAATTGGAACGCACGACAGCATTGTACGGCCATCGGCAATTGTTGTTCGGCATTGTGCAGGGCAGCGTGTTTTCAGAAATTCGAGAAGCAAGCGCACACGGGTTGAGGGGATTGGATTTTGACGGATACGCGATCGGGGGTTTGGCCGTGGGAGAACCGAGCGATGAAATGTATCGCATCGTTGACTTCACGGAACAGTTTCTTCCCGTTGCCAAACCGCGTTATTTGATGGGGGTGGGAACGCCGGAAAATATTCTTGAATCCATCGAACGCGGCATGGATATGTTTGATTGCGTACTGCCGACGCGCAATGGCCGCAATGCGATGTTCTTTACGCGTTCCGGAGCGATGAATCTTCGCAACGCCGCCTACAAGGATGATGTGTCGCCGATTGATTCCGATTGTTCGTGCTATGCCTGCCGCACGTTTTCGCGCGCGTACTTGCGACACCTCTTCCTTGCAAAAGAAATTCTCGCGCTTCAATTGGCAACCATCCACAATTTGTCATTCTATCTCTGGCTTATGGGTGAAGCGCGCAAGTCGATTCTGGCTGGAGTATTTTCGAGTTGGAAGCAGACCATGCTTTCGACGTTGCATCGAACAAAATTATCTCGCACTATTCAAACACTATCCGACTAATCGAGGAGGAAACTGTGATTGCGTACATTCCATTGCTGATGGGACAACCGGGACTGCCGCGAC
>JACRFF010000122.1 GCA_016218005.1 Ignavibacteriales bacterium | reverse complement strand
CATTCCGCAAGGATGAGTTGATGCAGAACCGACCGGAATGGATGGTGATGGACGTGATCCCGGTGATTCCGCCCGAACTCCGTCCGCTCGTTCCGTTGGAGGGAGGACGGTTCGCGACATCCGACTTGAACGATCTGTATCGTCGCGTCATCATTCGTAACAATCGGTTGAAGCGGCTGCTCGAAATCAAGGCGCCCGAAGTCATCTTGCGCAACGAAAAGCGGATGCTGCAAGAAGCCGTCGATTCGTTGTTCGACAATTCACGCCGAGTCAATGCCGTTCGCTCCGACAACAATCGAGCGCTGAAGTCGCTTTCCGACATGTTGAAAGGCAAGCAAGGCCGGTTCCGCCAGAACCTGCTCGGGAAGCGCGTCGATTATTCCGGCCGTTCGGTAATCGTCGTCGGCCCGGAATTGAAATTGCACGAATGCGGTCTGCCGAAAGACATGGCGGTAGAATTGTTCAAGCCGCACATCATTCGCAAGCTCATCGAGCGCGGATTAGTAAAGACGGTGAAGAGCGCGAAAAAAATGGTAGATAAAAAAGGTCCGGAGGTGTGGGATATTCTTGATCATATCATTGACGGACATCCGGTGCTGTTGAACCGCGCTCCGACGCTGCACCGACTCGGCATTCAGGCGTTTCAACCGGTGCTTGTGGAAGGCAAGGCGATCCGCATTCACCCGATGGTGTGCACGGCATTCAATGCAGATTTTGACGGCGACCAGATGGCGGTGCACGTACCGCTGTCGTACGAAGCGCAACTCGAAGCCCGCATGTTGATGTTATCGAGCCACAACATTCTATCGCCTGCCAGCGGCGCTCCGATTGTGACGCCGTCGCAGGATCAAGTTCTCGGATGCTACTATCTGACGAAGTCTAAAACCGGCGACGTTGGCGAAGGCAAAGTGTTTTCATCGCTGCAAGAAGTCATCATTGCGTTCGATCAGGAACGTTTGGGATTGCACGCACGTGTCAAGGTGCGAATGAACGGCCACCTTGTTGAAACCACGACCGGTCGGATCATCTTCAACCAGATTTTGCCGGAAGGCGTTCCGTACATCAATGAATTGCTGAACAAGAAACGTCTCGTGCAAATCATTGCCGCTGTCTTCCGACGCTGCGGCAACGAAGAGACGGCAGTGTTCCTCGATAAGTTAAAGACGCTTGGCTTCACATACGCGATGAAGGGCGGACTGTCTGTTTCTGTCGGAGATGTGATCATCCCGAAAGAAAAGCACGATATGGTACACAAGGCGCAAAAGGATGTCGACGCCGTGGAGAGTCAGTACTATCGCGGCTTCATCACCAATGGCGAACGCTACAATAAAGTGATCGACATCTGGACGCGCGCCACCAGCCGCATTGCAGACAAACTGTTCGATGCGCTTCAGCATGACCGCGATGGTTTCAACTCTCTCTATATGATGGTGGATTCCGGCGCGCGCGGTTC
The DNA here is from genome assembly GCA_016218005.1 of Ignavibacteriales bacterium. Classification (GTDB taxonomy): domain Bacteria; phylum Bacteroidota; class Ignavibacteria; order UBA10030; family UBA10030; genus JACRFF01. The sequence goes on along the minus strand of JACRFF010000122.1, from coordinate 11,930 downwards.
CAAGGAACAAGTACGCCAGTTGTCCGGTATGCGCGGCCTTATGGCGAAACCGCAAAAGAGCCTTTCCGGAGCCACCGGCGAACTTATCGAGAATCCTATCATCGCAAACTTCCGCGAAGGTTTGTCGGTGCAAGAGTACTTCATCTCAACGCACGGTGCACGCAAAGGTTTGGCTGATACGGCTCTCAAAACTGCCGATGCCGGTTATTTGACGAGACGTCTCATTGACGTGGCGCAAGACGCCATTATCTCGGACCTGGATTGCGGCACGATTCAGGGCGTGCTCACCGGCGCACTGAAAGAAGGCGAGGATGTGAAAGAACCGCTTGCCGAGCGAATTCTTGGCCGAGTCGCCACGGAAGACGTCGTTGATCCGCTCAGCAGCAAAGTTCTCGTCCACTCGGGCGATGTGATTGATGAAGAAAAAGCTCAACTGGTATCCGAGACATCGATTGAATCGGTGCTGATTCGCTCCGTGTTGACGTGCGAATCGCGGCGCGGCGTATGCGCCAAATGCTATGGGCGCGATCTCACGACCGGCAAACTTGTCGAACCTGGGTTGGCGGTAGGTGTTATTGCGGCGCAGTCCATTGGCGAGCCGGGCACGCAGTTGACGCTGCGGACATTCCACACCGGTGGAACCGCAAGCCTCATTGCATCGCAATCTCAGATTCTTGCCAAGTTTGATGGCCGCGTGAAGTACGAAGGCGTGAAGACCATTGAACTTGAAGAGGGGCATCCTGTCGTTTCCGGTCGCAGCGGCATCATCTATCTTCTTGACGCCGACAATCGCATCTTAACCAAGTATGATGTTCCATACGGCGCATCATTGCTTATGAAAGATGGCCAGCGGATTGCGAAGGGTGAAATGATTTACGAGTGGGACCCCTACAATGCCGTTATCATCTCTGAGCATGCCGGCGTCATCAAGTATGTCGACCTCAAAGAGAACATTACGTATCGCGAAGAACCCGACGAGCAGACTGGTCATATTCAAAAAGTCGTTATCGATACTCGCGAAAAGAGTCTCATACCTGGGATCGCTGTGGTAAACTCTAAGGGTCAAAAATTGGCGAGCTATCCGATTCCGACGCGCGCCCATTTGACTGTAGATGATGGCGAGTCGATCGCTGCCGGAACCGCGCTGGTGAAAATTCCGCGCGATATTGGAAAGACGCGCGATATTACCGGTGGGTTGCCTCGCGTGACCGAATTATTCGAGGCGCGCCATCCGAGTGATCCATCCGTCGTTTCGGAAATCGATGGTATCGTCACAATCGGCCAACCGAAACGCGGATCGCGTGAGGTGATTGTCAATTCACACGACGGGAAGGACAAGCGCACGTACCTCATACCCCTTGGCAAGCACTTGCTTGCGCAGGATGGGGATGTTATTCGTGCGGGTGAACGGCTTGCCGCCGGTTCAATTGATCCTCACGATATTCTGAAGATTAAAGGTACGACGGCAGTACAAGAGTACTTGGTGAACGAAATCCAAGAAGTGTACCGCATGCAGGGGGTCAAAATCAATGATAAGCACATTGAAGTCATTGTGCGTATGATGATGCAAAAGGTCCGCATTGTTGATTCGGGTGATACGAAGTACCTCGAGGGCGATCATGTGGACAAGGCGCGACTTCATGATGAGAACGACAGCCTTGCAGACAAAGTTGTGATTACCAACAAAGGAGAATCCAAACTGAAGGTCGGACAAGTCGTTATCAAGAAAGTAGCGAGAGAGTTGGTTACCGACCTGAAAAAGAAATCGAAGAAGCCGTCCGAGCATCGAGATGCTGAGCCGGCGACGTCGGAACCGATTTTGCTTGGCATTACTCAAGCATCTCTTACGACGGATAGCTTTTTCTCGGCGGCATCCTTCCAGGAAACTACAAAGGTTCTCACCGATGCTGCAATTGAGGCAAAGGTTGATCCCTTAGTAGGCTTAAAGGAAAACATCATCATGGGTCATCTCATTCCCTCGGGAACAGGACAGAAGAGATTACGCGAGATCATTGTTTCGATGTCAGCTGAGATTCCAACTATTGAAGATGGTACTCCCGAAACCGATGGAGAGGAAAAGACCAAGCCGAAACGAAGGGTGAAGCATCCCGCTTAGTTGTTGTAGCAAGGGAATTTGTTGACACTTTTCAGAATAATTGCTATCTTAAAAAACTAAAATTATGGAGTCTTCTTTTTGCCAACGATAAATCAACTTGTTCGCAACAGCCGAGAGCAGGCGGTTTGGAAGAGTAAATCGCCGGCACTCGAAAGCAATCCTCAGAAACGCGGCGTTTGCACGAGGGTGTATACCACCACTCCGAAAAAACCTAATTCTGCGCTTCGTAAGGTGGCAAAAGTAAGAATTGTGAATGGGCAGGAAGTTATTGCCTACATACCGGGAGAAGGGCACAATTTACAGGAACATTCCATTGTGCTGATTCGTGGCGGTCGTGTCAAAGATTTGCCGGGAGTTCGGTACCACATCATTCGTGGCACATTGGATACGCAGGGAGTCCAAGACCGAAAACAGGGGCGTTCCAAATACGGCGCCAAACGTCCAAAGTAGAAACGAAAGTATGAGAAAGAAGCGAGCAACAAAGCGAATAATCACAGCTGACCCAAAGTACAACGATCTGTTGGTGTCAAGATTCGTTAACAACGTGTTGGAAAGGGGAAAGAAGCATCTTGCCCAATCCATTATGTATGACGCTTTTGACATCATTTCTAAGAAGGTCGAGAAGAATCCGCTGGAAGTCTTCAAGAAGGCTGTTGACAACGTCTCTCCGCTCATCGAAGTCCGAGCGCGACGCGTTGGTGGTGCTACCTATCAGGTTCCCACTGAAGTTCGTCACGAGCGACGAACCGCTCTAGCAATCCGCTGGTTGATTGGAAATGCCAAAGAACGCTCGGACAAGTCGATGGCGCAAAGGCTCGCGAACGAGCTTATGGCCGCGGCGAATGGCGAAGGTGGAGCCATCAAGAAGAAGGACGATGTCCACCGTATGGCCGAGGCAAACAAGGCGTTTGCTCATTTTCGCTGGTAGTTTTTCCGTATCCAAAAATTAGGGACTATGTGAGGAGGCGGGGGCGGATTGTGTCCGCCTGAAGCGAGAAAGAATTTGTATGCCCAGAGATTACCCATTAGATAGAACACGCAATATCGGCATTATGGCTCACATTGATGCCGGCAAGACCACAACGACTGAACGCATCCTGTTCTACACGGGAAAGTTGCACCGTATTGGCGAAGTTCACGATGGCGCGGCAACTATGGATTGGATGGAGCAGGAAAAAGAGCGCGGCATTACGATCACCAGCGCCGCGACAACGTGTTTTTGGAGAAACAATCGTGTCAATATTATTGATACGCCGGGTCACGTTGATTTCACGATCGAAGTGGAGCGGTCTTTGCGCGTACTTGACGGCGCTGTGGCGTTATTTTGTTCTGTTGGCGGTGTCGAGCCGCAATCGGAAACGGTTTGGCGGCAGGCGGATAAGTATGGAGTTCCGCGGATTGCCTTTGTGAACAAGATGGATCGCGCCGGCGCAGATTTTCTTGGCGTTATTGAAATGATGAAGCGGCGTCTCGGCGCCAATGCCGTGCCGGTTCAGCTGCCCGTTGGTGAAGCCGATATGTTTGTGGGCCTCATCGACCTGATTACCATGAAAGCCCGAATGTACCACGAAGATACCCAAGGCATGACGTGGGACGAGATCGAGATTCCCGAGAAGCTCAAGAAACAAGCCGCCGAGTATCGACAGCACATGCTGGAAGCGGTCGCCGATGAAGACGACACGTTGCTCGAAAAATATCTCAACGGCAAAAATATTTCCGCGGATGAAATTCGCGATGTTCTTCGTCGGGCCACATTGAAGGTTTCTATCATTCCGGTTCTTTGCGGCTCATCGTTCAAGAACAAAGGCGTTCAACAGTTGCTCGATGCCGTCGTTGATTTTCTTCCTTCGCCGTTGGATCTCAATGGCGGAGAATTGCACGGCCATCATCCCCACCGGCATGACAACGTCGTTCGGAAAGTGAACGACAAGGAAAAATTCACAGGGCTGGCGTTCAAGATCATGAGCGATCCGTTCGTTGGCCGACTGACGTATTTCCGCGTTTACTCCGGCACCCTGCAAGCCGGCTCCTATGTCTTCAATGTTGTCTCTGAGAGGAAAGAACGCATCGCGCGGTTGTTGCGCATGCACGCCAACCATCGCGAGGAAGTTCAAGAAGCATACGCCGGCGACATCGTTGCCGCCATCGGATTGAAGAATACGCGCACCGGCGACACGTTATCGGATGAAAGCGATGCAATTCTTTTGGAGCGCATGGAATTTCCCGAACCCGTGATCGATGTGGCGATCGAACCGAAGACCAAGGCCGACCAAGAGAAAATGGGCGAAGCGCTGCAGCGTCTTGCCGAGGAAGACCCGACGTTTCGCGTTTCGTCGAACGAAGAGACCGGCCAAATGATTGTCAGCGGCATGGGTGAGCTTCATCTCGAAATCATCATCGACCGAATGAAGCGCGAGTTCAAAGTAGAAGCCAACGTCGGCAAACCCCAAGTGGCTTACAAGGAAACGATCACAAAAAAAGTTACCGCCGAAGGCAAGTTCATCCGCCAGTCGGGCGGCAAAGGCCAGTACGGCCACGTGTGGATCGAAATGGAGCCGAACGAAAAAGCGAAGGGCTTCGAGTTTGAAAACGCCATCGTCGGCGGCGCGGTTCCGAAAGAGTTCGTCCGACCGACGGAGTCCGGTATCGTCGAGGCGATGAAGAACGGCGTGCTTGCCGGATATCCGGTGGAAGACGTGAAGGTGAAACTGGTTGATGGCTCGTTCCATCCTGTTGATTCTTCCGAAATGGCATTCAAGGTTGCCGGTTCCATAGCATTCAAAGAAGCGGCACGCAAGGCCGGCCCGATCATTTTGGAACCGATCATGTCGGTGGAGGTTGTAACGCCTGAAGAGTACTTGGGCGACGTGATGGGCGACCTGAATTCACGCCGAGGAAAGATCGACGGCATGAATTCACGGAAAGATGCGCAAGTGGTGAAGGCATTCGTGCCGTTGTCAGAAATGTTTGGCTATGCAACAGCCATGCGTTCGATGACGCAGGGCCGCGCGTTGTACACGATGCAATTCTCGCATTATGAAAAAGTTCCACAGAGCATCGCCGACCAAATCATTGAAAAGGTAAAAGGCAAAGAGGCGGTTTCTGCCTAAGGGTTTAAATTCACAGGACTACTTAACCAGAAGGAGACCTCGCAATGGCAAAAGAAAAATTTGATCGCAGTAAGCCGCACATCAACGTCGGCACGATTGGTCACGTCGACCACGGCAAGACAACCTTGACGGCCGCCATCACCATGGTGTTGGCGAAGAAGGGCTTGTCCGCGGTGCGCACGTTTGATTCCATCGACAATGCGCCCGAAGAAAAAGCTCGCGGCATCACCATCAACACCGCGCACGTGGAATACTCCACGGAAAATCGCCACTATGCGCACGTGGATTGCCCGGGCCACGCCGACTACATTAAGAATATGATCACCGGTGCTGCCCAGATGGACGGTGCAATTCTCGTCGTCGCCGCAACCGACGGACCGATGCCGCAAACACGTGAACATATTCTTCTTGCTCACCAGGTGAACGTGCCGAAGATGGTTGTCTTCATGAATAAAGTCGACGCGGTTGATGATCCGGAATTGTTGGATCTCGTCGAGCTGGAAGTTCGCGATCTTCTGAAGAAGTACGATTTCCCCGGCGATGAAATTCCCATCATCCGCGGCTCCGCGTTGAAAGCGATGGAAGCGGCGTTGCGTCCCGACGTGAAGGGCGATGACCCGGCGTTCCAGAGCATTACTGAACTTATGAAAGCGGTCGACAGCTACATTCCGTTGCCGAAACGCGACACCGACAAGCCGTTCCTGATGCCGGTGGAAGACGTATTCTCGATTACAGGCCGCGGCACGGTCGGTACGGGCCGTGTGGAGCGTGGTACGGCGAAGGTGGGCGATGAAGTGGAAGTCGTCGGATTCGGTCTCCACAAGAAGACGGTGATCACCGGCGCGGAAATGTTCCGGAAGGAACTCGATTCGGTGCAAGCGGGCGACAACGCCGGATTGCTATTGCGTGGAATCGAAAAAACGGAACTCGAGCGCGGCATGGTTATCTCGAAACCCGGCACCATTACGCCGCACAAAAAATTCAACGCTCAAGTGTACGTGCTGAAGAAAGATGAAGGTGGACGTCATACGCCGTTCCTGACGGGCTACCGTCCGCAGTTCTACTTCCGCACCACGGACGTGACGGGAGTGCTGACGCTTCCGAGCGGCGTCGAAATGGTGATGCCCGGCGACAACTTAGATTCCGTTACCGTCGAACTGATCGGCGACATCGCCATGGAAGAAGGATTGCGATTCGCGATCCGCGAAGGCGGCCGTACGGTTGGCGCAGGCGTTGTAACAAAGATTATTGAATAAACAACTGAACTACGGTTCCGGTATCTGCGGTTGCGGATAACGGACAACGATTCTACATAAGGAGTCGATCCTTGGCTGGTCAAAAAATTCGCATCAAGCTGAAATCGTTCGACCACAGTCTGATCGACAAGTCGACCGAGAAAATCATCAAGACCGTGAAGTCGACGGGCGCTGTCGTCTCCGGTCCCATTCCGTTGCCGACCAAACGCACCGTGTACACCGTGAACCGCTCGCCGCATGTCGATAAGAAATCGCGCGAGCAGTTCGAAACCCGGTCGCATAAGCGGCTGATCGATATTCTGAACTCGACGAGCAAAACGGTTGATTCGTTGATGAAGTTAGAATTGCCGGCCGGCGTCGACGTCGAGATCAAAGTCTAAGCGGCGCGCTTGAAAGCGGTGGAGAAAGTGGCCCGCCTGCCCTCCCTGCCAGCCCCGCCCGCCAAAGCGGTTCGGGCGAGCAGCAGCAGGCTGGGGTCGGGGCAGGGCAAAGTCGGGCAGGTTTGTGGTTGTTCGGCAGCACCGGACATCCAAGCAATTCAAGGAGCATACTTGTGAGTGGCATCTTAGGAAAAAAACTTGGCATGACGAGCTTGTTCGATGACGGCGGGGAAGCGATTCCCTGCACCATCATCGAAGCAGGACCTTGCTATGTAACGCAAGTGAAGACGAAGGAAAAAGACGGCTACGACGCCGTGCAACTTGGCTTCGACGAAAAGAGAGAGCGGCTCGTCAACAAACCGTTGAAAGGACACCTCGGCAAGTCGGGCGTGAAATTGCTGCGGCTTATGCGGGAGTTCAGCTTCAACGGAAAAAAAATGGATGTCGGCGCTGAAGTCAAGGTCGATATCTTTCAGTTAGGCGACATCGTCGATGTTACCGGCAAGTCGAAAGGCCGCGGTTTTCAAGGCGTTGTCAAGCGGCATCACTTCGGCGGTGTTGGCATGACCACGCACGGTGCGTCGGATCGTGTTCGGGCGCCGGGGTCCATCGGCGGCAGTTCGTATCCTTCGCGTGTGTTCAAGGGTATGCGCATGGCGGGCCGTATGGGTTTCGAGCAGCGCACGGTGAAGAATCTGAAAGTTGTCAAAGTCGTTCCCGAATCGAACATCTTGATCGTCAAAGGCTCAGTGCCGGGCGCCATCAACAGTTATTTGGAAATCACGAAAGCACACTAAGGGTTCCGCAAGGATCGACAGCAATGCAAGTGGATGTGTACAAAACGAATGGTTCACCGAGCGGCGAAAAAGTGACGCTCGACCCGAAGATCTTTGAGATCGAGCCGAACGACCACGCCATCTATATGATGGTGCGCAGCATTCAAGCCAACCAACGGCAAGGGACGCACAAAGTCAAATCGCGCGGTGAAGTTCGCGGCGGCGGACGTAAACCGTGGAAGCAAAAGAAAACAGGCCAAGCGCGCGCAGGCACTACCCGCTCGCCGTTGTGGGTAGGCGGCGGTTCTATTTTTGGTCCGCATCCGCACGACTATGTGGTGAAAGTGCCGACCAAGATGAGAAAGCTTGCTCGCAAGTCCGCGCTGAGCTACAAGGCGAAAGACAAAGCCGTCATCGTTGTGGAAGACTTTAACTTGAACGTGCCGCGGACAAAGGAAGTTGTCTCCATCCTCAAAGCCTTTGCTCTCGACAGGAAGAAGACACTGTTGATGACGACAAAAACCGACGCCGTGTTGTTCAAATCGGGACGCAATATTCCCACGCTGGAAGTACGGGAAGCGGATAAGGCTTCGACGTTTGACATTCTCAACAGCAAAGTGCTTATGATCCAAAAAAGCGCCGTGGATGTGTTGCAGCAATCATTGAAGAACTAAGGCAGAGCCATGATTGGAATTCTCATTCGCCCCATCGTAACTGAAAAGATGACCGGCATGGCCGAAGCGCGGCAGTATGCGTTTGAAGTGCCGCTGTCATCCAACAAGATCGAAATCGCCAAAGCCGTTGAAAAAAAATTCAGCGTTAAAGTAACCAGTCTTCGCACTGTGCGCGTCAAAGGCAAGCGCAAATCGCAGTTCACGCGGCGGGGCAGGGTTGAGGGTTTTAAGAAGAGTTGGAAGAAAGCAATCGTGACGCTGAAAGAAGGCGACAAGATTGATATTTTCGGAACTGCCTAAGACGTAAGAACAACCTATGGGAATTCGCAAACTTCGACCAATGACTTCCGCGACGAGATTCTACTCGGTCTCGGCGTTCGATGAAGTGACCAAGACGACGCCCGAGAAGTCGTTGACTGAGCCGAATAAAAAATCCGGCGGGCGAAACAACCTTGGCCGCATCACGTCGCGTCATCGCGGCGGCGGACATAAACGGATGTACCGTGTAATCGATTTCAAGCGTGAAAAGCACGGCATCGAGGCGGCAGTGTCGGCGATCGAGTATGATCCTAATCGGTCTGCTCGTATTGCGCTCTTAACCTATAAAGATGGCGACAAGCGTTACATTATTGCGCCGGATGGTTTGAAGGTGGGAGCAAAAGTCAATGCCGGTCCGGAGGCCGATGTGGTGGTTGGTAACGCCCTCCCATTGAAGAACATTCCGGTGAGTACGTTTGTTCACTGCGTTGAACTTCGTTCAGGCAAAGGCGGGCAGCTTGGCCGCAGTGCGGGCAACTCGCTTCAGCTGATGGCAAAAGAAGGGGACTTCGCCACGCTGAAACTTCCTTCCGGTGAAGTGCGAAAGGTGCGCCTCGAGTGTTACGCTACCATTGGCGGCGTAGGCAACGCTGACCACGAAAATATCTCGCTGGGGAAGGCCGGCCGTTCCCGCTGGCTTGGTATTAGACCGCAAACGCGCGGCATGGCAATGAATCCCATTGACCACCCGATGGGCGGCGGCGAAGGGCGGTCAAAATCCGGCGGTGGTTGGCAGCATCCCGAATCTCCCTGGGGCAAGTATGCCAAGGGTTTGAAGACACGCAAGAAAAAGAATCTTTCGAGCAAGTACATCATTAAACGTCGTAAGTAAATTCGCAGGAGACTATGAGCCGTTCGATCAAAAAGGGTCCGTATGTGGACCGAAAGCTCCTGAAGAAAATCGAGGAGCTGAACAAAGGAAGCCAGAAGAAAGTCGTCAAGACGTGGGCGCGTGCGTGCACCATCATTCCGGAATTTGTCGGGCACACGTTTGCCGTGCACAACGGCAACAAGTTCATTCCGGTTTACATTCACGAAGCCATGGTGGGGCATAAGCTCGGTGAATTCGCGCCGACGCGTATTTTCCGCACTCACCCCGGTATCAAATCCGAAACGACGACATCTCCTGCATAACGCCGGCGAGCGAGAACAACGTATGGAAGCAAAAGCAACGAATCGATATATCGGGTCATCGCCGCGGAAAATGCGGTTGGTGGTGGATCTGATCCGTGGCCGCAATGCCGAAGAGGCGCTGGGCATTCTTCACTTCACGCCAAAACATGCGGCGCGGAAAGCGGAACAAGTGCTGCGATCCGCGATTTCCAATTTCCAATCGAAAGAGGAAGGCGGTCGCGTCGACGTTGCCACGCTCTTTGTGAAGCAAGCATTTGTGGATGGCGGACCGATGCAGAAGCGAATTTCGCCGGCGCCGATGGGGCGCGCGTATCGTATCCGCAAACGGTCGAACCACTTGACGATTGTGTTGGCGCAACGCGAAGAAAAGAAAGCTGCGCCGAAGAAGGTAAAAGAACCAAAGTCTACTGGAACAAACACAGCAGCAAGTTAATCGGAGGATCACTTGGGTCAAAAAACCAATCCGAACGGATTCCGTCTTGGCATCGTGCGCACGTGGGATGCGAACTGGTACGATGACAAAAGCATGGCGGGGAAATTGCAGGAAGACCTCGTCGTGCGCAACTACATCAAGAATCGGTTGAAGAAAGCAGGCATCTCCAAAGTTCAGATTGACCGAACGACCAAGCGGGCAGTGATCACCATCTATACATCGAGACCGGGTATTGTTATCGGCAAGAGCGGAAAAGAAATTGCGCAGTTGGAAGAAGAATTGAAGAAGGTGACCTCGAAAGAGGTGAAGATTCTTATTCACGAAATCAAACGGCCGGAACTCGACGCCGCGTTGGTGGCGGATTCAATTGCTTCACAGTTGGAAGGGCGAATTTCTTTCCGCCGCGCCATGAAGCAAGCTATCACCTCAGCAATGCGCATGGGGGCTGAAGGCGTGCGCGTCAAATGCGGCGGTCGGCTTGGTGGAGCAGAAATTGCGCGTGTCGAGCAATACAAAGATGGCCGCATCCCCTTGCAAACTTTGCGGGCGGATATCGACTACGCAACATCCACCGGCTTTACGATCTACGGAACCATTGGCGTGAAAGTGTGGATCTGCAAAGGCGAGATCATTGGCGGGATGACGCGGTCATAAGGGGAAAAGTATGTTACTACCAAAGCGAGTAAAGTTTCGGAAGCAGCAGCGCGGGCGTCGGCGGGGTAAAGCCACGCGGGGGAACTCGGTGGCGTTCGGTGATTTTGGATTGAAGGCCCTTGAGCCGGGTTGGATTACTCAGCGGCAAATTGAAGCGTCGCGCGTTGCATTGACCCGCATGATGAAGCGGGAAGGAAAAGTGTGGATTCGCGTGTTTCCCGACAAGCCTGTTACCAAGAAGCCTGCGGAAACTCGTATGGGCAGCGGCAAGGGGGCGCCTGAATTTTGGGTAGCCGTCGTGAAGCCGGGTCGCGTGTTGTTTGAACTCGGTGGCGTCTCGAAACAAACGGCGCAGGAAGCGATGCTGCTGGCCAAGCACAAGCTTCCGTTCAAAACAAAGTTTGTTACACGCGTTGATTTTGAAGGATAACAAAAGAACGATGAAACCAGACGCATTAAAATCGCTCAAAGGACTTTCCGACGCTGAATTATTGAAGCGTATTCAGGATGAAGAGGAAAACCTTGCCCACCTAAGATTTCAAAAGGTGATAGGCCAACTGGAAAACCCGATGAGGATCGGTCATATCCGCAAAGACATTGCGCGCATCAAGACCATCTTGAACGACCGAAAAAAATCGGCGGCGGCGCAGCCGGCAGCAACCGAACAGCCAAAGCAAGCATAACGCCTATGACAACTGAAGCAACGAAGAATTTGACTACCCGTTCACATCGCAAAGTGCGCGTGGGTAAAGTGGTGAGCAATAAGATGGCGAAAAGCATTACGGTGGCGATCGAACGAAAAGTGGCAGACCCGATCTACAAAAAATACCGCCGCGCCACGACGAAGTTAATGGCTCACGACGAAAAAAACGAAGCGGGTGTCGGCGACGTTGTCAAGATTATGGAAACGCGCCCCCTGAGCAAGCAGAAACGGTGGCGGTTGGTGCAGGTCATTGAGAAAGCAAAGTAACGCAGTTTATCCCAGGGTGATGGCATGATTCAAGAAGAAACAAATTTGACCGTTGCGGACAATTCGGGTGCGAAGAAGATTCGCTGCATCCGTGTGCTCGGCGGTCATG
>JACRFF010000121.1 GCA_016218005.1 Ignavibacteriales bacterium | reverse complement strand
GGTCATTTTCTATGGATTGGTCATCCCCAATATCCACAAAATAGTTGGTGAAAGGAAAAACTTCCGAGTCCGACTCCGCGGGAATGTGGAGACCGGCCTGCGCACAGAGTGCAAGTAATCCCGCTGTTTTAAGCGCGACAGTCTTACCGCCGGCGTTCGGGCCGGTGATGACAAGAGTCCGATGCTCTTCTCCAAGTTCCAGTGTCAACGGGATAACTGCCTCGCGCTGGTGTCGTTGGAGGAGAATCGGATGCCGTGCGTTCTTCAGCTTGAGAATGGGATGGTCGGCGATTGTCGGAGCAACTCCGATAAGTTCAATTGAAGATCGCGCTTTGGCAACTAACGCATCAATTTCATAGAGCGTGAAGAGACTGCGCTCAAGCGGTTCCCGAATTTCGACTATTTGTTTCGTAAGGTCTTGCAGAATGCGGAAGATTTCCCGCTGTTCGCGCAGCTGCAACTCACGGAGGGTGTTGTTGAGATCAAGCGATTCCGTCGGTTCGATGTACACCGTCGCGCCGCTGGCGGAAGTCGAATGAATAAAACCTTCCACTCGGTACTTGAACTCCGTCTTGACGGGTATGACAAGCCGTCCATCGCGCGTGGTGATGATTTCTTCTTGCAGCCAAGATTCGTCGGAGACGCTGTGCATGATCGCAGCAAGTTTCTTTCGGAGCGCATCGCCCGCCGCGATGATGCCTTGGCGAATCGAGCGCAGTTCCTTGCTCGCGCTATCTTTCACAAATCCCCGATCATCTAAGGCTTCGGAGATATTGAACTCGACTACTTTGTCGGCAAAGAGCGTGTCGGGAAAATGTGCAAGGGCCGGATATAATTGCCTCCGCTTGCCAAGGAAGCCCTGCATTGACCGCGATGCACGCAATGTTGAAGCAACATCGATCAACTCTTGAACGCTCAACGCTTGATTCTCAACGGTTGTCTTTTTCAGTGCGATCTGAATGTCGCGAATTCCATCGAGCGGAACAGAGCCTTCCGCTAAGACTAATTCTTTCGTTTCCGAAACGCGCTGTAGTTCGCTGATAATCTCGGCTCGATCGGCGCTGGGGGCGATGGAAAGAATGCGGCGCTTGCCGCCGTCCGAAATGGCAAAACGCGCCACGCGCTCAAGAACCTTGTCATATTCCAGCTTGGCGGCAAGAGATGATATGGAAAGCACGGTGGAAATGGTGCAGCTTGCGGCTAAGGATTTTTCCGTCCGGCAGACCGGCGTGCCTCGTCAAACATTTTTTTCTGAGATTCCTCGTCCAGCTTTTGTTCGGGCTTCGCTTTTTCGGAAGACTGCCCGGAGGAACTTGAGGGAGTTGCCACTTCTTTGATCTTTTCCAACGCTTGAGGTCCTGCAGTGGCCGTAAGATCTAGAACTTGTGGCGCGAGATTAACGATGGGCTTGTAAAAGCGTGAATCATTCGTTACGTCCTTGGAAAGCGGACCGCCCATGGCAAGTATGAACAGAAGTCCGCTCAGGAAGAATGCACCGTGCACAGCCCCAAGAAACGCGCCGATGAGTCGGTCGGCAATTCCTCCGATTTTGTATCCACCAGCGAGCAGTTTGTACAGGAGGCTTTGCAGAATCAAGGCTCCGAGGAAAATACAAAGGTAACCATACATAGGCGCCGTGGCCTTTGAAAAACCTGCGTGCTCGGCAAGAAATTTTCCGGCATCGTGCATCCACTCCTGACCAAGAATGAGCGCCAAAACCAAAACAACAATCCCTACCGCTTTGCGGACTAATCCGTCGCGCAATCCAAGCAGCGTTGATATGATAAGATAGACACCGATCGGAATGTCAACGAGCATGATTATCCACCGAGCTTAGACTTCACAAGTTCTTGAATTACCCTTCCGTCAATCTTTCCTTTGAGTTCCTTCATCGCTAACGGCATAATCTTGCCAAAATCTTTTGTGCCGACCGCTCCTTGATCTTGGATGATGCGCACAATAACCGGCTCGGCTTCTTGAGCAGTCATTTGTTTAGGCAAGTAACCGTTGATGATCTCCAATTCTGCCGTTTCCACTTTCACCAAATCGGTTCGGCCGGCCTTTTCGTACATCTCGATCGCTTCTTTGCGCTTCTTGCTTGCCGCCAAAAGCGCTTTGAGTTCATCTTCTTCCGTGATAGACCCCGTACCCCGCTTGTTCAGCTCAATGATCTGCGCTCGAATTGAACGGACGGTGCTGAGACGCACTTGGTCGCCGGACTTCATCGCACTTTTCAAGTCTTCGCTAATTTTGTCGGATAAGGACATGCCATACCTCAGAATTGTTTTGAATCCACGCTCACCTCAGGAACGATAGCGAGCCTATTTCCTGCTCGCAATTAGTTTCTGGTTGAAATATACGAAAGCAATGATAGAACTGCCAGAGAGGATTAGAATTGAAGTGTGGAACCGGTAATGTTTCCCGCTTCTTCCGAGCACAAATTGCAAATCGCATCTGCAATGCTTTCCGGCTTTGCCCATTTTGAAAAATCGGCGTTAGGCATTTCGGCGCGATTGCTTGCCGTATCAATGATGCCCGGCGCAATGACGTTGATGGTAATGCCGGTTCCTCTCAGTTCCTGCGCGGCTAACTCCGTAAGCAAGATGACGCCGGACTTGGAGATGGAGTACGCCGCCTTTCCCGATTCGGGAAATACTCCACTTTGCGCTGCGGTATTAAACACACGTCCGAACCGCCGTCCGCGCATACAGCGAATCGCTGCACGCGTGCAAAGGAAAGTTGATTTGAGATTTATGTCCATTGCACGATCCCAATCGCCCGGTGGCGTTGCAGAAATCGGATTTGCTGGAACGTAGCTGCCGACGGTATTCACCACAATATCAAGATGACCCATTCGATTGACCGCTGCACGGAATAGCTCTTCAACTGATCCGGCATCCGTTGCGTCTGCTTCAATGAACGCCGCCCCGTCGACTGAAGTTGCCTGCGACCGAGACGCGCCGATTGTTTGAGCGCCTTCGCGAATAAATCTTTGCACGATTACAGCGCCCAAAGCCCCCGTGCTGCCTACCACCAATGCATTCCTTCCCTTTAATGGCACGCTCGCACCTACTTGAATCGTTTAATAATCCAACTTACTGCAAGCATTGCGGAGGCCGTTGCTACGGCTGTTGGACCTGCGGGCAGATCCAACTTGAACGCCAGATAAAGCCCGATGATGGGCGGCAGTGCACCGACAAGAGTCGAGAGCCAGAAAATGCTGCGCACTTTTCGCGCCAACAGCGTAGCGGTCACTGCTGGAATGACTAAGAATCCGAAGACGAACACATCGCCAACAATTCGGGTTGCTACTGAAATCGCAATGCCGATGGTTGCGTAAAAAAGCATTTCCCAGCGTCCCGCCTTGAATCCTTGCGTTGTTGCAGTTTCAGAATCGAAAGAAACAAAGATAAATTCCTTTTGGAAGAGAAGATGGATGAACAGCAGTACCGCCGCCGTAGCAATCAACAACGAAAGCTGATGTTGGGTTATGAAAAGTAGATCGCCCTTCAGGATGGCTTCAATTTCTGAGACTTCGGAGGCAGGGCTTTTCTGGATCACCAGAATGCGCAGCGCGATCGCCACCACATAGCTTACGCCAAGAACACTGTCGCGCGAAATATCGTGACTGCGCAACAGCTGGGCAAGGATAACGACGGCGAACAGCGTCAGAGCCAACGAGACGACGTCGGTACTTTCGTGCGGAAACAACAAATGCGCCACGGCAATGCCCGTAACTGCCACTTGGGTTAACGTTGCGCCAACAAAGACCACGCGCTTTGATACGACGTAGACACTCAGATAACCACAGAGTAGTCCGGCGAAGACACTGCCGATCAAAGCAAAGGGAAATTGTGTAACAATTGTCCGGAGAATTTCGATGTCAGACATTCTTGCCTCCTGCAACAACGATCTTGTTGCCTTGGAAATCTCCGACCGTTACCGGCACTCCATACAGTTTGCTCAGATTGCTGTCGGTTAAAATCTCCCCCACCCTTCCAACCTGAAAGTATCGATCCTCGACGATGGCGATGCGATTGACATAGTTAGCAACATCGCTCAAGAGATGGCTGACCATGATGACTGTGAGCTTGTCATCCTTGTGAAGATGTTTGATCAATTCAAGCGTCGAACTTCGAGACGCCAAATCCATGCCGTTCGTCGGTTCATCAAGCACAAGGATGTCGGGCTGGGTAACCAACGCACGAGCGATGAGTGCGCGCTGTTTCTGTCCACCGGAAAGGTCTCGAAAGGAACGGTTGGCAAGGTCTTCGATGTTGACGTGTGCCAACGCCTCTTGCACCTTGTCGAAATCCAATATGCTGGGGCGGCGGAACAATCCAAGCCGGCCATAGCGTCCCATAAGCACAACATCGAAAACGGTAAATGGCATGATCGGGTCGATGGTATCACGTTGAGGAACATAGCCGATAACGGCGTTCTGCGCGCGGCGAACCTCCCCTGCTGTTGGCCGCAAGATGCCGAGGATGGAGCGTAAGAGCGTCGTTTTACCAGAACCGTTTGGACCTACGATGCCGAGAAAATCCGACCGCTCAATCTCGAACGATATTCTGGAAAGAACGTTCTTGCGTCCATAGCCCAGATGCACGTCGCGAAATTCAATAAGTTTATCATTCGAATTCAACGTCAAGATTCCTTTTTCAAAAAGTGAAGTTGAACCGCTTAGCGAAGCGCGTTCACCAGCGCACGCAGATTATACTCTACAAGCGCCGTATACGAATCGGTGTTCGGCAATCCGCCAACAGCCGTGCTCAGCCGAACGACCTTGGCGCCCGAAGCGCTTGCAATACTCGCCGGTGTGTTTTCTTCGTAGAATTGTTCCAGTCCGATTATGTGTACACCGCCTGCCCTAATCTTGTCAATCAATTCCTTTGTGTGCGTTGGCGTCGGCGGAATTCCCGACTTCGGCTCAACATAATCAACGACCTCCATTCCGAACCGATGGGCGAAATAGCTGAAACTGCTATGGTAGGTTACGATTCGTGCGCCATGCAGTGGTTCGGCAAGCGCTTTCCAATCGGACATCTTCTGGTCGAGAAGTTGCGAATACTGCTGAGCGTTCCGGTTGAAGTATTCTCTATCCTGCGGCGAGATTTTCGATAGACCTTCCACAAGTTCGCCCAAAATGATTTTGACATTTTCGGGGTCGAGCCAATAGTGCGGATTGCCGAATGGATGAACATCGCCATAGCTTGCATCCACTTTGAAGCTTGGCACCTCCATTTTGGAAATGCCTTTGGAGCAATCAATGATTTGGATATTCGTATTTCGTGAACCATCGATGATCTGCTGCGACCAGAGTTCGAGCTGCATTCCT
>JACRFF010000120.1 GCA_016218005.1 Ignavibacteriales bacterium | reverse complement strand
TTCTTCTCTCGCAAAAAACATATCGAATCAGAAGTGATGACGATCTATGCAGTTCTTCATGCCGTGCTCTTACTTCTGGTCATCGTCAAGAATCCATTTACGATGTTGTGGGATGCCTTCCCCGGCCAAGTAACGCCGGGCACCGTTCCTGCTGATGGAAAAGGGCTGAATCCTCTCCTGCAAAACATGTGGATGGCGATCCACCCTCCCATCTTATTCCTTGGATTTGCTGCCATGGCGGTGCCGTTTGCATTGGCGATGACCGCGTTATGGAAAAAACTTTATCACGATTGGACAATGTTTGCATTGCCGTGGATCCTGTTCGGTATTGCATCGCTTGGCGCAGGCATTATGCTGGGCGGCTACTGGGCCTATGGCGTGCTCGGCTGGGGTGGATGGTGGGGATGGGACCCCGTTGAAAATTCGTCCCTCATTCCTTGGATGGTGGGCTTGATTCTGTTGCACACGATATTGATCCAAAAGAAAACCGGCGCGCTTGTTCGGACGAATTTGGCGCTGGGGTTGCTCTCATATATTTTGGTCGTCTACTCCACGTTCCTGACCAGAAGCGGTATTCTAGGGCAAGCGTCGGTGCATTCGTTTGTCGACCCCGGCGCTTTGGTATATTGGCTGTTAATTATATGGATTGCAGGATCGGTCGTTGCGGGTGGAGTTTTTCTCTCGAAGCGATGGAGCGATATGGCTCCGCTAAAATTAGAGCATGGCGTGTTCAAGCGAGAAACCATCCTTTCTGCTGCCGCCGCGCTTCTCGGACTTACCACTCTTATCGTGTTCTTTGGAACGAACTGGCCGATCATGGCAAAAGCATCGTTGGAGCCATCGTTCTACAACAAAACGAATCTTCCGATGGCCATTCTCATGGCGCTCTTTCTCGGAGCGAGTCTGTTCGTTCGCTGGCACGAAGACTCGCGCACGGAATTTCTCAAACGATCTGCGCTGTCGCTCATAGGTTCCGTTCTCGGAATAGTTGCGTTGGCAGTGGCCGGAGTGCGTGAGGTGCTGGTGCTGGTCTTTGCATGTGTTTCGTTCTTTGCGTTCTTTGCCAACGTTACCACGCTGATGAATTTGATTCGCGAAAACGTACGGTTCATTGGTGGGCCGCTGTCGCACATCGGCATTGCGCTTCTCTTCTTGGGAATCATCGGCTCAGGATTCTATGGCGAAAAGAAAACGATAGCGTTGCCGCAAGGCGAGCCGAAGGATGTGCTCGTGTACACGGTTACGTACGTCAAGCCCCAGCAAACGGCCGATGGCAAACAGCAATATCATGTAAACGTAGAACACGGCGGCGTTTCGTACGCGCTTGCGCCTGTAATGTTTGAAAGCAGCTACAACAATTCACTGATGCGCACGCCGGACTACATCAACATGTGGACGAAGGATTTTTACATTGAGCCGGTTTCGGTGGAGCGACAGCAACCCCAAGCCCGCGCTCACGGTACAACAATTGACCTCGAAAAAGGCCGGTCGCTCAAGGTTGGAGATATGACCGTTTCGTTCCTGCGTTTTGATATGGCGGCTCACGGCATGCAGCAAGCCGAGAACGGCTTTGCGGTCGGCGCTGTGCTGGAAGTGAAGCGCGGAAACACAAGCAAACAAGTTACGCCGGTGGCCATTGTTCGAAACGGCATAATGACAGAATACCGCAACGCCATGTTGGATGAAACCATCGGCTTTCAACTGCTGAACATGAATATCGACATGCAGACCAAACGTTCGTCCGTGGAAATTAGCATCATCGGGATGAACGGATCGCCGGCAACTTATCCACTGGTTGAACTTTTAGTCGTCGAAGCAAGCCTCAAACCATACATCAGTCTTGTGTGGATCGGGTCCGTGTTGATGATTGTCGGAGCGTCTATTGCGATGATGCGTCGGCGTAACGCGGTGGTGCAAAGCTCTGCCGCGCACGATATCCGCCGTCAGTCCGCACAACGGCAGGCGGCGGTGGAAGAATCGACGACGACAGCAGTGTAAAAGCATAACGCTTGAGAGAACATGTTGAAACATTTTTGGAGGTGAACATGAAACCGCCTAAACACATTTTGGTTCCCACAGATATGTCAACCTACTCACTGTCGGCGTTGCAATATGCCGAAGAGGTGGCGAGACTCTTTGGAGCGTCTGTTACCGTGCTGCACGTAATTGACAAAACCGAGCACGGCAAGCACGCCGTTGAGCGGATGCACAAGCAGGATGTGGAAGCGGAACACAACGCGCGCGCGGCGGTATCGCGCTTGCTGATGGACAACGATCTTGTGCCGCAAAGTATCCGCATTGTCGTTCGGCACGGTTCGGCGGCGAGGGAAATTCTACGGGCGGCTCAAGAACTGCAAGCCGATTTGATCGTGATGTCGACGCACGGCCGCACCGGTTTGCGCCATGTGCTTGTCGGCAGCGTGACTGACAAAGTGGTGCGCCAAGCGCTTTGTCCCGTCCTGACGATTAAGCCCGAAGAGTTCCACGAAGTCATCGGCTTGACAGAAGAAGAAGTTGCCGACTCGCTTCGCATTGTCGGCTGGCAAGACGACGAATAGAAAACAAAAAAGGTCGGCGTTCGGGCCGACCTTTGGGATTTTTTTTTGCGCTGCCCAGAAATTACTGCAACACTTCCTTCCAGTAAACGGTTCTCGTATTGCGGTTGTAGAGCGCGATGTCTTTCGCAACAATTCGGAATTTCGTTTGGCTCACGATGTCGGATTGGCGCAAGTCGAGCATCAACCGAATGCGAAAGAACATATTCGCTTGATCACCATTTGCTTGCATTGCAACCGGACGTTCAACATGCCATTGGAGTTGAGGAGTCAGCTTGACTCCTATGCGCGTTTCTCGGTAGCCGTTGGCGACGGTATCACTCAAACCGACATAGTCATTCGTCGGAACGTAGCACAGTACGGCAGGAATGTTGTACGGCACCTCCGCCATCTCGGGGCATGAAATCGAATACACTTCCTTATCCGCATCATACGAATCGAGATTTGCCTTGAGCAACAACGTGAAGACCCGTCGGAAAAGTTTTTTTTCTTTGATGTGGTCGTTCATTCGCTTGATGAAATCAGCTTTCGTTCGCACCACGCGCTGATCGAACTCAACCGACGTCTCGAACTCGCCACGCTTTTCGATGCTCTTCAATAGACTTTCGGTTTCATCCTTCAAGAAAAACCATTCTTCTTTCAGCGCCTTTGTAAATGCCTCCGGCTCGAACACTTCTTCAGTGAAGGATGGAAGCTTAGCGGCATTTTGTGCGGATGCGCCCACGGCGGCAAGCCCGAGCATCAGCAACAGCGGTAGGAGAACCAGCGTTTTCTTCATACGGTACCTTTGGATTTCACAATTCAATTTTGCGCAGGTGAGCACCGACGCGTTCGGCTGTCTCGCTGGCGCTCTTCACGCAATCGCCAACAGAAATTCCGCCGATGAAGTTGCTGCAAAAATACAATCCCTTGTGTTGCGATTCAAACTCTTTGATCCGGCGGACGATGTCCGTGTATCCTACTTCGTACTGCGGAATCGCCTTCGGCCAGCATGTTACGCTTAAATATACGGGATTTCCGGGAATATGCATGATCGATTTCAACTCGCGAACCGCAACGTCTGCAATGCGGTCTTCGTCAAGCTTTGCCAATTCGGGCTGTCGTGCGCCACCGACAAATATCGTAAAGGCCGCTTCGTTTTCAGGGCAGCGATGAGGGAACAAGCTGGAAGACCAGAGCGCGCCAAGAATTTGGCGCCGCTCCCGTGCCGGAATCAAAAATCCGAATCCATCCAACGAGTGGGATATGGCTGAGCGGTCAAACACTGCGAACACCGACGCCACCGGAGGATAGTAAATCGAATCCATACGTGTCGCGACGCCGGCAGAAAGCGGACGGATCAACGTTGCAGAAACTTCGGCGGGAGTTGAAATGATAACCGCGTCCGATGCGAAGGTGCATTGTTGCCCGGCCACGGAAACGCCGACCCTCCAGCCAGTGGGATCCGGTTCAACCGATGTAGCCGAAGCATCGAACATAACCTGTTTGCCTAACGACGCCGCCAATGCAAGCGGCAGTATTTGCATGCCGCTTTGAAACGAAAATGTCTCGGCGCGATCTTTTGCTTTTTCCGCACGCTTTTTGCGCTCACGTACGCCGCCTACCATGCCGCGAATCAATCCTCCGTAGCGTTCTTCGAGTGCGTAGAGCTTGGGAAACGCGGCGCGCACGCTTAATCGTTCCGGCTCGCCCGCGTACACGCCTGCAACAAACGGATTGATGGCGTAGTCAAGAAACTCGTTTCCTAATCGCCGTTCTACGAATTGCGCAATGCTTTCCTCGAAGTTTGCGCGACCGACGAACGGTTCTTTGAGCAATCGAACCTTTGCGCGGGATGAAAACAGCGGCGTTCGCAAGAAGGCAATAGGACCCAAGGGCAACGCGAGGAGTTTTCCGTTCTTGAGGATGAAACGATTCTTGCCCGCAGGATTGGCGTAGACAAATTCGTTTTCAAGTCGGAGATCACGGACAAGTTCTTTGAAGATCGGCGTCGTTTCAAGCGCACTGTTCGGTCCGGCTTCAACAAGGTAGCCGTTCCGTCGAATCGTTTTCATTGTGCCGCCGGCGGAAGAGTCGCGTTCCAACACGAGAACCGCAACGCCGCGCTTGTGGCGGTCAGCACCGGCCT
>JACRFF010000125.1 GCA_016218005.1 Ignavibacteriales bacterium | reverse complement strand
TGCGCTCGGCGGCTATCAGTCGTTGAAGAAGGCCTTGGAGATGACGCCGGATGCGATCATCGATGAGATCAAGAAATCAAATTTGCGAGGCCGCGGCGGTGCATGTTTCCCAGCCGGCTTAAAGTGGTCGTTCATGCCAAAGCAATCGGCGAAGCCGAAGTATCTCTGCGTCAACGGCGATGAATCGGAACCGGGCACATTTAAGGATCGGCAGATTTTTGAATCCAATCCGCATCTTCTGATCGAAGGAACGCTGATCGCTTGCTACGCCATGGGCATCACGCACGCGTACATCTACATTCGCGGCGAGTACGGCAAATGGATTCGCATGCTGCAAAAGGCATTGGACGACGCCTACGCTCGCGGCTATGTCGGTGATCGCGCTGCCGGTTCTTCGTTTTCGACGGAGATCACCATTCACAAGGGTGCCGGTGCGTACATCTGCGGTGAAGAGTCTTCGCTGATGAATTCGATTGAAGGTTTGCGCGGGTACCCTCGTGTCAAGCCGCCGTTTCCGGCACAGTTCGGGTTGTGGGGTTGCCCGACGACGATCAATAATGTCGAGACGATTTCCAACGTTCCCATCATCATCACGAAAGGGTGGGAATGGTATTCCAAAGTTGGCGCACCGAAGCACCCCGGCCCCATCCTCGTCGGCGTCAGCGGGCACGTAAACTATCCTGGTGTTTTTGAAATGCCGACCGGAGAGCCATTGCTTGAGATCATCTACAAGTGGTGTGGCGGCGTGCCGGATAACAAGGGCATCAAGGCTGTGATTCCGGGTGGTTCTTCGACAATGATCTTGCGGGGCGATCAGCTCGAAGGTGTGCGGATGGACGCAGATTCCCTCAAAGCTGCTGGTTCCTCCGTTGGGACGGCGGGAATGATTGTGATGGACGAAGACACGAATCTCATTAATGTCATTGCTCGGATTTCGAAATTCTACTATCACGAATCGTGTGGTCAGTGTACGCCGTGCCGAGAGGGGACGGGTTGGCTTTGGAAGGTGCTCAAGCGATTTGAGCACGGCAACGGTCGGCTGAAGGATATCGATCTGCTGGTAGATATTGCCAACAACATTGAGGGTAATACCATTTGTGCTTTGGGTGATGCGGCGGCTTGGCCGGTACAATCCATGATCAGGCAATTCAGAGATGAGTTCGAACGCTGCGCAGTTGATCGACCAGTGATTGCTGCGGTAGCGTAATACCAGCCTTTCTGCGTTCAAAGCCCTGCACGAGAATTCTCCTGCGGGGTTTTTCCTTTATGGAACACCTGCGAGTCTCACGTCGTCTAAAAAATCAGTTGCATCAAGAAGGATGATGACGTGGAAGTGCCTTTGGATTCGCTATCTCATCAGTACAAGGGAGTGTTGCGCTCGCTGGGAGCCGTTGCAGTAATTCAACTACCACGTGGTGTTGAACGGAGAAGTTCCGTATTTTCCAAGCAACACCAAGTACTTGTGAACCGGATGATACAACCAGAACGTGCTGATGTTGTCGACGTTCCTCTGAAGGAGAAGAGCGACGAAGTTCTGATCGCTCTCTTTCAAAAAGGGGAGCGCGGCGTATTTCGCATCTTGGTCGAGCGTCATCAAGAGCGCATCCGCAATCTGATTTATTCCATCTTTCGCGAGTCCGATACAGTCGACGACATCGCACAGGAAGTGTTCGTCAAAGTCTATGAGGCGTTGGCGGGGTTCCGATTTGAATCTTCATTTTATACTTGGCTCTATCGCATTGCCGTCAATAAGAGCCGCGATGAGTTGCGGAGAAGAAAAGTACGGCGATTCTTTTCTTTCCAAAATCTTGAGGAAGGGGTGCGGGATGAACTTGAAGCCAAGATGGCGGTGCCGCCGGAGAACAGGGAGACGGCGGAGTTGGTGTCGTTGGGGTTGAAATCGCTTTCGGAAAAATTCCGGACTGCTGTTGTGTTGAAAGACATCGAAGGATTATCATACGAGGAAATTGCCGAGATCATGCAATGCGAAATCGGCACGGTCAAGTCGCGGCTCTCGCGGGCGCGAACGATGATGCGCAAAGTATTGCAGCCGCTGCTTGAGGAGGTGAAAACATGAAAACATTGCGACCATCTGAACTTCACCAATGGACCAGTCGTTGGATTGACGGCGATCTTTTGCCGCACGAAGCGCGTGTGTTCGAAGCATACCTTGCCGAACATCCTGAGGCGCACAAAGAGGTAGACGAACTCAAGCGGCTCAAGTTGTTGTTGTCGAACCAGCCGAAGCTTTCTGAAAACATTGGATTCTGGACGCGAGTACACGCCGCAATGGAAGCGCGCGTTCGGGAGGATGATGCAAACCTCTTGCCGTTTCCGCGGAAGTACGCGCCGATTGCCGTAGCGCTGGGTATCGTGGGTTTGATGGTTGTTGGCGTGGTGACGCTCAGGAATCGTCAGTCGGTCACGGAGTTCGTCCAGCAGCAGGCACAAACCGTTCGCAAAGCATACGATGAATCGGTTTTGAAAGGATCGGTGTTGCCGCTCTTTACGAACTTGGACAAAGAGAAGGCGTTGGAGTTTGGGCTGACAGGAACGCTGCCACTCGATTCCAAATCCGGCACAACGCTGCGGATCGATGAGAACCTTCAGAAGGGATATCGAATCGAAGTCGGGAAATTCCGCAGAGCCAAAGCGCCAAGCGTTACGATGAAGGAATTTCTTGCCGATATCCGCCCAACGGCCAAGCAGCAGAAAGTTATCGATACGTTGCTTGATTATGCGCGAAACAGAATCGAGCGCTCGGTGTTCGTTGGCGAGAACGATGCTCTTGCCATCGACCCGAATCTTCCCAAACTGAACAAGGTGTTGGTTTCTGGAATTGCCGCGTGCTTGGAACCGATGCAGCGTGATAGATTCGACCGGTTTTTGGCATCAAGCGACGCTCCATACGTTATTAAGTCGCGTGCGACGAAGGCAATGGAGTTTGACAAAGTGATGAGGCAGGTTGCGGCAGTTCCCCAATTAGAACATTTTGTCATTGTTTCGCCGGAGACCTTGCTTCTGTGCCGAATGCAGATCAACCTTGACCGCGTGCACGATCAGATGCGAAATATGGAGATGCGAGCAGAATTGGAAATGCGTCGCGCTCGGTTGGTTGAGCGATTCTCGAAGGAAGTATCAAGGAGTACAAGGCCTGCCCGATGGCCCGCTTCACCCGCAAAGCGAGGCGAGTCAGGCAGGCCGCACGCTGTATTCGATGAAGAAAATCAACTTGACCACAGCGTAAGCGTTCGGACGGCTCCTATCACTTCGCAGAGACAAAATATCGAGTTCAATGTTGGCGTTATGCCTCGTGTCAGAAAATTCATAACGGATGCCGACAGGAGGGAAGTTCATGGATTCAGTTTCTACATTGAAGAAGATTCGAGTACGGATCGGACTGAAAATCGTGTTCCGAGGATCCACTTCTATCAAAACAACGAAAACGAGATGAATATCGAATTATCGGGTGGAGATAGTCTTGGAAAAATGCTCCACATCCGATTTCAACAGGATGCTGAAGGCATGGATGTTCAAGCCAAACCAAAGATTGCGAGAAAGAAAGAATAGTCTGCGCCGATGTGAGTTTATGGTGTGCGGAAAGCCCTGATGAATCGGGGCTTTTTTGTTTCTCACAAATTGACATTCCTTATTTTTTTTGGTAAGTTTTTTCAGTCAAACACTTCTCTGAGGTATACTGCTACCACATCTTTGGTACCGCTTTACAACAAGCAGGCATTCGGAACAACATCGGAACTGCCGTCGCTTGGCTCCTGTCGGAATCTGTATCGAAACTTACTTGAAATTTTCTGGATGATCATAGTCCCCTAGGGAATCGAATTGACGTTTCACGATGGACACATACAAGACGTTTTGGTGCGCGACCTGAGGAAATATTCAGACTCGCGTGGATGGCTTATTGAAACCTTTCGCAGCGATGAAATTCATTCGGATCTCCTGCCGGCGATGGCGTATGTATCGTCAACGCTGCCGGGCGTTGCTCGCGGACCGCACGAGCACGCAGACCAAACGGATGTATTTGCGTTTATTGGACCTTCAATATTTAGAATCTACTTGTGGGATGCGCGAAAAAATTCTTCTACCTATCGGCATCGCCTAAGGTTTGAAGCAGGCGAAGGAAACCCGAAGCTCGTTGTCATTCCTCCAGGTGTCGTGCACGCTTACAAGAATATAGGTGCGGTAGATGGACTCGTGCTCAATTTTCCCAACCGGCTATACGCGGGCAAGGGGAAAAAAGATACGGTGGATGAGATTCGGCACGAAAACAGCGTTAACTCAATTTATCTCTTGGACTAGCAATAATGACTGTACTGGTCGCTGGCGGCGCCGGCTTTATCGGCAGCAACTTTGTGCGTTACTATGTGCAAGCACATCCGCTTGACACGATCGTGAATGTCGATAAGCTGACGTACGCCGGCAACATGGATAATCTCATCGGCTTGGCAGACCTGCCCAACTACCGATTCGTCAAAGCAGACATTTGCGATCAATCCCCCATCGAATCTATTGTCCAAGAGTTTTCCGTTACCTCACTTGTCAACTTTGCGGCGGAGACACACGTTGACCGCAGCATCTTGGGGCCAGCCGAATTTATTCAGACAAACGTGATGGGAACGCAGGCGCTTCTGGAGGTTGCGAAAAAATTTTCCCTCCATCGCTACGTACAGGTTTCAACGGACGAAGTGTATGGCTCGCTTGGAACGACAGGAAAGTTCACCGAACAAACACATCTGCATCCTAATAGTCCGTACGCGGCAAGCAAAGCATCCGCCGACCTGCTCTGCCTTGCCTACCACCATACGTTCGGTTTGCCGGCGCTTATTACGAGGTGTTCCAACAACTACGGTCCCTACCAATTCCCGGAGAAGTTGATCCCCCTCATGATTCTTCATGCTCTTCACGATAAACCGCTTCCGATCTACGGGGATGGAAAAAATGTCCGCGATTGGCTCCACGTTTTGGATCATTGCCGAGCAATTGACGCGGTGCTGGCCAAAGGCAAAGTGGGAGAGGTGTACAATATCGGCGGCAACAATGAATGGCAGAACATCGATATCGTGAAACTCATCCTCAATCGTTTAAGGAAACCGGAATCGCTGATCAGTTTCGTAAAAGACCGGCTTGGCCACGACCGTCGTTACGCGATTGACTCAACAAAAATCCAGCGGGAATTAGGCTGGGTGCCGCAGTACGACTTTGACCGCGGAATTGTCGAAACGATTGAGTGGTACACAGCTAACCAACAATGGTGGGGCCGCATTCTCACCGGCGAGTATCAGTCGTACTACAAGATGATGTACGAAGGACGCGAGAACGCATAATGTTGGCAGGAAGAAAAAAAATACTCAGCGTGGTTGGTGCGCGGCCTAACTTCATGAAGGTCGGGCCGTTGCACCGAGTGATACGGCAGTTTCCGGAAAAATTTTTGCACAAGGTTGTTCACACGGGGCAGCACTATGATGAGCGAATGTCTAAGATTTTTTTCGAAGACTTGGAGTTGCCCAAACCTGATTTCTATCTCGGCGTCGGCTCCGGATCGCACTCCGAGCAGACGGCGAAGGTGATGATTGAATTTGACCACGTCGTGGAGCGGGAACGTCCGGACATCGTCATTGTGGTTGGCGACGTCAATTCGACCGTTGCGTGCAGTTTGGTGGCGGTGAAAAAGGGAATCAAGGTTGCACACGTCGAAGCCGGTCTCCGCAGTTTTGATCGTTCGATGCCGGAAGAAATCAATCGGATTGTTACCGATGCGATTTCGGAACTCCTCTTTGTCTCCGAGCCGAGCGGTATGACAAACCTCGTGCGTGAAGGGATCTCTGAAAAGAAAGCGTTCTTTGTCGGAAATGTGATGATTGATTCCCTTGTGTATTTCTTGCCGAAGTCGCGGCAATCGGGCCTGCGGAATTCTCTCGGGCTTGATGGGAGGAATTACACCGTGGTAACTCTCCATCGTCCCACGAATGTTGATGATCCGTTGAGGCTCGCGAAGATTTTTGATATGTTTGAGCACTTGAGTTCAAGCGCGTCCATTGTGTTTCCCATCCATCCCCGAACACGCAAACAAATCGGCGAGTTTGGATTGATGCGTCGGGCTACAGCAATTCCTTCCTTGCAATTGATTGACCCTGCGGGCTATCTGGATTTCCTCGCCCTGATGGCGGGCGCGAGCTTGGTGGTGACCGATTCCGGCGGCGTTCAAGAGGAAACAACGTTTTTGGGAATTCCGTGCCTTACACTCCGTCAATCCACCGAGCGTCCGATTACTATTGAACAAGGCACCAACCAACTTTGTGGCGAAGACTTGGGCATTGCGCTTCGTCGTGCTCAAGCAATTCTTGGCGGCGAAAAAAAAATCGGACGTATTCCGGAACTCTGGGATGGCCGCGCAGCAGAACGAATTGTGGAAATACTTTTGAAACAAGTCTGAGAGCTAACATGAAACAAGTCATTCGGATAGCAGTACTGCTCTGGTGCATGGGAACAATGCTCTTCGGTCAAGACGATGACCGTTCAAAGTCAAAGTCTTCTGACCGAACATCTCTGAGAATGGGTCTGGAGACTATTCCTGCGTCAGAAATTCGAATGCCTACATCGAATCTTCCGGTGATGGAAGGTCCGATAAACCCTGCCGAATATATCCTCGGGCCATCCGACGTATTGAATGTTGCAGTGTGGACAAGTCCTTCTCTGACGGCAGAACTGCCCATCACCGCCGAAGGTACATTGATTGTGCCGACAGTGGGAGAGATTCGGGTTGCGGGGTTAACGTTGGAAGAAGGTCGGGGGAAAATTTTAGCAGAGATCAGGAAAAAATACTTGGTTGGAAATCCAACAGCAACTTTGGTTGTGCCTCGCTCCGTGATCGTCACGATTGGTGGAGCGGTAAAGAATCCAGGCCGCTATGTACTCTCTGCGGCGGATCGCGTCGATCGGGCGATTCAGGAAGCGAATAAAACGCTGCGCGAGCAGGCGGCCAATCTGAAGCAATCGGTGCGTGCGGGTGAAACCAAGGTGAATGATGCAGGTCCGTTTCCCGAATCGATTGCTTCCGAAGATGAACTGGAACGCACCGCCAAGGATCGTGTTCCTTCCCAGCGCGCGATTATCCTGCGCAGTAGCGGCGGTGCGTTGCACCACGTTGACCTGGCAAAATTTGCGGCAACCCGCGACGGACGTTGGAATCCCTACGTCGGTGGAGGCGATGAGATCTACGTTCCGCGTGTTGAAAAGAACCGAAATGTGTTCGGAGTCTATGGAGCTGTGAACAAGCCGGGCAGATACGAGTTCTGCGAAGGGGACAGCCTCAGTGATGCGTTGAGTTTGGGACTTGGTTTCAGATCAACAGCCGTGGCAGAGAGCGTGATGATCTTTCGTCAGGACTCGACAACTGGTATGAGCAAGGTACGAGTGATCAATTGCACAAATTCTGTTTTGCGCAACAATGTTCTACTGAATGCCGGCGACAGGATCGTCGTGAAAGGACGAAACGAGCGGCGCGAGGATAATCGGGTGATTGTGGAAGGAGCCGTACGAAATCCGGGTGTATACCCAATTGATCGTGCAGGAACAAAACTTAATCAGGTTCTAGCGCTTGCTGGCGGCATAACGGATGATGCCTCATTGGGGTCGGCTGTTGTCCTCAGAAACTCGATTTCAAAAGATGACTATGATGTGGAGCGACTTCTTGCGTTACGGGCGGCGATCCCGCCTGAAGACTCAATATACTATGGCATCGAGTCCGAGCTCCGTCTCCGCCGTGAACAAGTCAGTGTCGATCTCGCTCGATTGTTCTATGGGCAAGACACTACGCAAGATATCCAGCTTCACAACGATGACCGAATCATTATTCCATTTTCACAAGGTTCTGTATATGTCATGGGGCAGGTTGCACATCCCGGCTATGTAGACTTTGAGTGGGGAAAAGATGCAAGCTACTATCTCAAAAAAGCAGGTGGGTTTACACTGCGTGCTAAAGAAGAAGATGCTGTGCTTATCAAGCGGAACTCGCGGCAATGGGTCAAACTGAAAGGCGCCTCTGTGGAAGAAGGGGACATCATTTGGGTTCCACGGGAACTGGAGCGTACGATGCCATACTATTTAACTGTGGTTAGCCAAGCTGCGAGTATCGTGGGCGTAGCCCTAACCATTATTGTGCTATCAATTCAGTTGAGCAAATAATCTTTGAGAGGAGAACTGTGGCCGACAGAAAATTTTGGTCTATGCACGGGTTAGATTTGTCCCTCAAGGTTAGTGAGTGAAGGATTATGCCGAACTCAAAAGGATTTGATCCATTTGATCTCATCGTACTAGTAACAAGAAAGAAGCGGTTGATGGTTGTCCTAGGTCTCGCTTCTTTTGTGTTGTCGTACACCGGTATTCTTTTGTTTGTTGGAGATCAATACGAGGCAACCGCAACGATTATTGGTTCAGAAGATCAGGGTGGAGGCATGATCTCGGGTATGCTCAAGTCGTTCGAATCGCTTCCCATCAATCTCGGAAAGAATGCAGGCCATACCGAATTGGACAAGCTCAACACCATTATCTTTAGCAGAACGACAATGGAAGAAGTGCTCGTAAAATTCAATCTCTATAAAGATTTCGGACTTGATTCGACCGTGGTGAAGGGTCGGGAACAAGCTGTTGCGCGGTTGCGCAAGAACGTAAAGATTGTCGAGACCGAGGAATCTGCTTTCCAAATTACATGTTCGGCCAATACTCCTCAGCGTGCGGCAGATATAACCAACTATCTGGTGGAAGTGTTGAATCGCCGAGTCATCGACCTGAAGGTGTATCGATCGCGTGAGAACAGAGCATTTCTAGAAAAACGACTCAAGGATATTACCGATGAACTGAGGGCATCGGAGGACTCTCTCAAATCGTACCAACAAAAGTCGGGGATGCTGGAGGCAAACGCTCAGGTGAAGGAAATCATATCTGTGTATGCAAAGATGGAGACTGAATTGAATGCCCGGCAGTTACAACTTAGCATCCTCGAAAGCATCTACGATAAGGAATCTCCGCAAGTGAAAACTGTTGCGTTGGAAGTCCAGCAGTTCGAGAAGAAACTGGAAGAAATGCGATCGGAGAACCAAGAGGGGAGTGTGGTCCTTGCGCTGAAATCCCTTCCAGAAGCATCTGTGGAATACCTGAGGAGATTCAGAAAAGTCGAGATTGGCAACGCCTTGCTCAAATACATTGTGCCGTTGTATGAGCAATCGAAGATTGAAGAAAAAAGGGATGTGGCTGTGCTTCAGGTGATTGATACTGCAGTTTCCCAGGGAAGACGGAGCTATCCTCCCCGCGTACTTTTCTCGTTGGCGATTACTTGCTTCGTAGTATTGTCCGCAATCGTTGGAGAATACGTAGGCGAGAAGCTATCGACCTCAACAAATTCCCGGATTCTATTCCTTCGAGAAAACCTCTTCCAGTCGTGGATAAAGAATCAGTAAGCCCTGCCGATGATTGCTCGTGGTCTCTTGGTCGATACATTGACGGAATTCAGATGGTATCTGCTACCTATGCTAGCAATGGTAGCATTGTTCGTCGTTGTTGCGTCAATGTCTCGCTTGAATGAGGTTGTGTTCGTCGCACTTTGTCTAGCGCCACTTATCATCTTCGTTGTTCTCAACTTGAGGGTAGGAATCTTTGTTCTCATTCTAGCGCTCTTTATCAATCTTCAGTACGGATTTACTGCTTCCGGTTGGTTTTCAGTCATTCTGCTGATGTCCTACCTTGTATCGCGAGAGGGTGATCTATCGATCGACTTCAAGCATCCATTGATGATGCCCATCGTTGTGTACCTTGCATCTGTTTTACCCTCGTTACTCAATCTTACGCGACCATATCCAGCGTTACTCCATCTCTACAATCTTGTTGCGATGCTGCTCATCGTGTGTATTATAGGCTCGCAAGTGCTTTCGTTGGATGACATCCGCAAATACATGGGCTGGTACTTTCTGCTGACTGCTGCAAGCTCCATAGATGTCATCGTCCGCATTACCCTCAGTGGACGAAGAGATTTTGGATTTGCGGGAATTATGTTTGTTGACTATGCGGGATTGGGAACGGTATGTGCGTTTACACTTATGCTGCTCAACAGAGGTTCCAAGAAGTTTTGGTATGGTATGCTGACACTTCTCTTCGTGGCAGCATTGATCTTGAATCAGACTCGCAGCATTTGGGTGGTGACGGCTGTTTCACTTGCTCTGGCGATTCTCTATTTCATTCGCCGCGCTGAGGCATACGGTTATGCGCGGAGAAAGCTTGTTGTGGTATTCGCCTCGGTTGTTGTGTTTATAATTGGTTTCTATGGAATAGCAGAAGTCATCACTCCAAAAATTGCTGAGCGCACTACCGAAATAGTCTCCAGTAAACGACAGGCGTTTGATCCGTCAGGACTTCCAACGAATTCCATCGTTACACGGCTGTTGATTTGGCAAACCGCCATCAACGCTTTTGCTGCCCATCCTATTATCGGTATTGGCGCCTATTCATTTCCCATAGAATCGCGATCCTATCGCACGATACCGCTATATCTTTACAAGCGCTATGTGCAGGGTTTGTCTCCCCACACAACACATCTTGCCGTTCTCGTTGAAACCGGACTTGTTGGAATGATGGGTTTTCTCTTTTTCATGTATGGCGTTCTTCGCATGAGCTTCTCTTCGATGAGGGCAGACCAACCTCCTGAACTTCGTCAGTATTCCGCTGCACTCGGATGGTCAACGGTCTATATTGCCTTGTCCATGGTTGTTACCGATGCTTGGCTATGGGGACATGGCATCATTCTGATGAGCATCATTCTTGGATTCAACGTCGCTCTGCACCGTCTTCGCAATTCGACGATGACACAAGTCAACCATGCGGCTCAGCCACACATCATCCTTACCTGACATCGGCATTTGTCCAAGGACTATCGGATGAGAAAACAATTCTTTATGAGCTCGTTGTCGGGCGTAATCCAGATTGTCGTAAACTCCATTCTTGCTGCAGTGACGATCCCGTTATTCATCAACAAGCTTGGGCTTCAATCGTATGGAGTTTTTGCGCTAATTTCCGTCGTGAGCTATTTCAATGTTCTCGGCAGTTTGGGAATCAACACATCGCTGGTCAAACATCTTGCAGAACAAGGTAGGAGTCGAGAATCAAACTTTGACATTGTGGCGGCCTTTTTGATGATCTCCATAGTCGTCTTTCCTCTTGCAGTGATTGCCATGCTTTACAGCGATGCCTTAATTACAAATTTATTTCAAGTTCCACATCTTCTTGTTACCAGTGCCACACGGCAGTGCTTTGTTTTTCTTGTCCTCTCGAATGTTTTGGTTCTGTTGGGCCAGATTCCAAGTGCAATTCTCGATGCATTGCAGGTGGTATACTGGACAAACGGAATACAG
>JACRFF010000119.1 GCA_016218005.1 Ignavibacteriales bacterium | reverse complement strand
TCTTTCATTGCATAAAAATTCTCCCGGGTACCGGTTGATTCTGAACAACGTGCTGTTCCCTGCCGCAAAGAAAAAGCAACAGAAGACGTGAACTAAGTATTATATTCTTGTGTCTTCTTTAAGGAGTTCACCGTGAACATCCTTCTCGTCAATCCAACTTTTCCGGAAACATTTTGGAGTTTCAAGCATGCGCTGAAATTTATTTCTAAGAAGGCAAGCTTTCCGCCGTTGGGCTTGCTTACGGTCGGCGCCATGCTTCCGCAGGAATGGTCGAAGCTCCTCATCGACATGAACGTGGAACCGTTGCGTGAGCACGACATCGCACGCGCAGACTATGTTTTTCTCGGCGGCATGTCCATTCAAAAGGATTCAGCGCGAGGCGTCATCGAAAGATGTAAATCTTTAGGAACGAAAATCGTTGCCGGAGGCCCGCTGTTCACTGCCCGGCCTCAAGAGTTTCCCGACGTCGATCATCTTGTCCTCAACGAAGCCGAGCTTACGCTTCCCCCGTTTCTACATGCCCTGAGGAACGGCACACCACAACACGTCTACACGTCGAGCGCGTGGGCAAACATCGCTACGACGCCCATCCCTCGGTGGGAGCTTGCTCGTCTCAAGAGTTACTCTTCCTTGTGTCTTCAGTATTCACGCGGCTGCCCTTACGACTGCGAGTTCTGCGACATCACCGTATTGTACGGAAGAGTGCCGCGCACGAAAACCAAGGACCAGCTTCTCGCCGAACTGGAACATCTCTATGCGTTAGGGTGGAGGGGGCAGGTCTTTTTTGTCGATGACAATTTCATCGGCAACCGGCGGAAATTGAAAAAAGAAATCCTTCCGGCCATCATTGAATGGATGGAACGCCGAGATCATCCGTTCCACTTCAACACGGAAGCGTCCGTGAATCTGGCGGACGATGAGGAGTTGATGCAACTCATGGTGCGGGCGGGATTCGATACGGTGTTTGTCGGGATCGAATCGCCGAACGAGGAAAGTCTCGACGAGTGCATGAAAATCCCAAACCGGAAGCGCGATCTTGCCGCATCAGTCAGAACGATGCATCGCAGCGGCTTGCAGGTGCAAGGCGGCTTCATCGTCGGCTTCGACAGCGATCCGTCATCCATTTTTGAACGCCTTGTGCACTTCGTACAGGAGACCGGCATCATCAACGCGATGGTGGGTTTGCTCAACGCTCCCGTGGGCACGCGGCTCTATCGACGGCTTCTGAGCGAAGGGCGCTTGCTCAGCACGATGACCGGCGACAACACCGATTTTTCTATGAACTTTGTTCCTAAGATGAGCGCTGAGGCCCTGCTGAAAGGATACCGCTGGATTCTCGAAAACATTTATGCGCCAAAACAATATTATGAACGTGTGCAGCAATTTCTCCGAGAATATAAACCGCCGCAGGTCAAGTTCGTCCGCATTCGCTGGATGCACTTGAAAGCGCTCGCGAAATCTACCGTGCTTCTCGGCGTCATCGGCAAAGAGCGTCTCTATTATTGGAAGCTCTTCTTCTGGTCGCTGTTCGTGCGGCCGAAATTGTTTCCGTTGGCAATTACGTACGCGATCTACGGCCACCATTTCCGAAAAGTGTTTGAACACTACCTAACAAATGCGCGGTAACTTTCCGGCGGTGCGAAATCGTTCGAATTCTCTTCTTGCCGAGAAAATACGTTCCTTTTTTCTTGAGGCCGTGATAAAAGCACAACAGAAAAATGCGGCTCGCCGTCATCTCCGATATTCATTCTAACCTTCACGCGCTGCAAGCGGCTCTGACGTGGATCAAAAAAGAGCGCGTTGACGAGGTCGTTTGCCTCGGCGATGTCGTGGGCTACGGCGCCTTCCCCAACGAATGCGTCGAGTTGGTGCAGAAGCACTGCTCATTCTGCGTGCGAGGCAATCACGACAACGCCGCGATACATTTGACGGAGGCTGAGAATTTCACCGACCGCGCCCGCAGGGCAATTCACTGGACGGCTCAACATCTTTCATCGGCAAGCAAAAAATTTCTCCACCGCCTGCCGGCCACCGTATCAGCGCACGACGCATTGTTTGTGCACGCCTCGCCGTATCGTCCGGAAGATTGGGAGTATCTTTTCTCTGTTGAAGAAGCGCGCGCAACCATGCGATACTACGCTGAATCGCTCTGCTTTGTCGGACACACACACCACCCCATGGTCGTCAACGAGACTGGCGCAGGTGTGGAAGTGCGGCGCGGCGTGCGGTCGCTCATCAACGTGGGAAGTATTGGTCAGCCGCGAGATGGAAATCCTTTGCTCAGTTTCGGCGTGCTGAATACCGAGCGGTGGGAGTATCGCAACATTCGTTTGAACTACGACATCGATGCGGCTTCAAGCGCAATCATCAAAGCCGGATTGCCTCGTTCGTTGGCGGATCGGTTAACAATTGGAATCTGACGGCCTGCCTGCAGTCAGGCAGGCGTGCGAGCACGACTTCTCGACTGCACTGTGATTGACGGCGATCCTTCTACGGGTTGATCAACCGATTCAAGTCATCAAAGGAAATGACGCGCTCGATACCAACCTTTGCCGTGTCTATCACGCCCCCTTTTGCATCGCGCACTTCATACGCCGTGTAGATGCTCAAATCGCCCACATCCATAATGCGGGCAGACCGCTGCACGGCGCCGTTCATCATCATCTCTTCAAAGTTCACTCCCACATCGACGCGCACGGCAGGAACCCTGTCGTTCATCTTCAGCTGCGCATTGCGGATGAGCAGGTCGAAGGCGTATTTGGTGTTGAACGGAATTTGTTCATACGCCTGAATGTCCGCGTCGTCAATCGTCTCCGTCGCTATCGCGTAAAGCGTCGTCAGCAAGCCGACGTAGTTCAGTTTGCGCAGAAACATTTTATCGGGATCGTTCAGCCACCCGCCCGACTCGATAAGCACGGTACTCGTACCCCACTTTTGAATGTTATCGCCGAACGCGCGCGGCTCGAATGCGTCGTCCCACTTGGCAAGATGGGCGGGAATGAATTGCCGCATCACTTCCGCTAAGCTTGCAGCAACTTTTTTGGCACGCAAGCGCACGGCATTGTCCGAACGCTCCTCGTTCGTCGCCGGCGCAAGCAGCGCAATGGCAGAAATATTCTTGGTTGCACCGACGGTATAACGCGGATCCTGGTCGTGCAGATTGAAACCAAATTCCGGCTGGAATCGTTCGCGCGTTGCTTTGAGGATTTTCGCCTCCGGCGTTACGAGCGCCAGTGCATCACGATTCATGTCGATCAACTGTCCGGTACGGCGTGTGAAACGTTCCGCGCCGTCCGGATTGAGCATGGGAATGACGAGCAGCGTCAGCTTTTCGCGCAGCGCTCTCGCCGCCGCGTGGTCGGGATTCTTGGAAAAGAAATTGAACATATCAACTAACGCCATCGTGGCGGTCGCCTCATCTCCGTGCATCTGCGACCAGAGAAACACTTTGGTCGGGCCGGCACCGAAGGTGTAGAGCGAGATCGTCCTTCCCTCGGCTGACGTGCCAAGCGATTCCGCCGCAACGACATTTTTCTCGACATACGGCTTCAGCCATTCTAAAAGCTGCGATTGTGTAAAACGCCGGGAGGTAATCGACTCGTGCTTGTCTTTGTCGTACCGGTCAAACAATTCCCGCGCAATTTGCGGTTGTGCGTGTGTGGTCATAATGAAAGTAATGGTAGTGAGAAGAAAGAAAAGAGGGGGATTTTCGACGAAGAGATTTCGAGAGCGTTTCATTGGCTGATGTTTCTATCCAAAAGATAGTCTTCTTTGCTCGGCACCAAGTGCAAATCGCTCGTGGCGTGCGTCGCCAGGATTCACCTTCCCCCATTCAAAGGAGAAATGTTGTTCATTGGCTCGAAAGTAGGGGTAGATTTCATCTTTTGCTCCACCAATAATACTCCAGAAATTTTGCGGGAAAAGCAACGCAACACGGGAGCACATTGTTGACATTCCCCAAGCTGTTCTCTATATTGGTGCCAGCGTTACTATCTACTGCACATCTTGAGAGGAGACACCCCATGTCAGATATTTCGCTCGATGCGTTGGGAATGGTTGAGACCAAGGGTCTCGTCGGCGCAATTGAGGCGGCAGATGCGATGGTCAAGGCGGCCAAAGTAACCCTCATCGGCAAAGAACAAATCGGCGGCGGCTACGTGACCGTGATGGTGCGTGGCGATGTCGGCGCCGTAAAAGCCGCAACCGATGCGGGCGCCGCGGCAGCGCAGCGCGTGGGCGAACTCGTCTCCGTGCACGTCATTCCACGTCCGCACACCGACGTGGACATGATTCTTCCTAAGCGACCAGCACAAAAGTAAATTTCTAATCTGCAACTCCCGGCATGTTTCAACAGGTCGGGAGTTGCTGTTTCATGCCAATCCTATGTCTGATTTCGCACTTGGCTTAATCGAAACGAAAGGTCTTGTCGGCGCCATCGAAGCGGCTGATACGATGGTGAAAGCCGCCAAAGTTGTGCTCATCGGCAAAGAGCGTGTCGATGCCGCGTTGATCACGATCAAGATCGCCGGTGAAACGGCGGCGGTACGCGCAGCGTGCGATGCAGGCGCGGCGGCAGCGCAGCGTGTTGGGCAATTGATTTCCGTGCACGTCATCCCACGCCCGGCTGAAGGATTGGACGATATCATCTTTGCTGAAAATCCCAAAAGCGTTACGCGTTCGAGAGAAGAAGTGGACGAACTTCTCGGCGGCACGAAGCCGCGTCCCATCAAGCAACCCGACTTCTTCACGCCTGTTCCTGAACCTGAACCGTCTCCCGATGCCAAGCCTGACATCATCGAATCGCCGGAGCCATCAAAAGAATCCGTCGTTCAAAAACCAGGCGGACTGACGCCAGAGCAAGAAGAATATTTTCATTTCATCAACGCGCTGCCGGTGCACAAGCTGCGCCACTACGCTCGCGGCATCAAAGGGCTGGCCATCTTCGGCCGGCAAATCTCCCGCGCCAACAAGGATGAGTTGCTGGAGGTACTGATGAAAGCGAAAGTGCGGGAATAACCAACGATCGCCAATCGTTCGCGCAAACGAGATAAACAACAAGGGGCAACCGTTTGGCTGCCCCTTTATTATGTACTGACATCTGTGTTTTCAAAACGGCCGGGTGAAGCGGAACAAAATCTGCGCCGGCTCTTTGCTGTCGGTGCGCCATGCTACGCCGATGCGGAACGAGCCGCTACGGTTGGAGAAACCGAATCCCATATTGTGCTTGAACTCGCCCCATGTGATTTTCTCAAACCCCGAGGTCGGCGCTGAGGCCGGCGGAAGCGAACGCATAATTCCCGCATCCGAGGTGATAATAAAATTGAAGCTCCGGAACAACCATGTCGGCCAAAGCTCCAGATCATCCAAGAAATTCCCGTTGACGATATACTCCGCGTTGATCAACAACATCCGGTTGCCAATGTCGGACTTGAACGCATAGCCGTTGAGCGTTCCCAATCCGCCGTACTCGAATGCTTTCTGCAACGGCAGCACGCCGGTTGATGTACCTGCCCGCACGCGAACGTTGAAATTGTCATATCGCCCCAACGGTTGGTAGCGGCGCACATCAACCACGTACTGGTCGAAATCGAAATTGGTTGGCCCGAAATCTTTCCGGGCAAATTCGGCGCTGGCAAATAGGTTCCATCCTTCAGGACCGCGGGAAGTTTTCGTCAGCGTCGTTACGCCAACGGAGGCCATCACGCTTTTCATTTGTCCGGGAGCAATTGGCGGATTTTGCCGGAACACTTTATCGCCGCCAAACATTGCCCACTCCACTTTGTTGCTCAGCGAATCGTACTTATCCATCACGTACGCCACTTTGAATTCGGTGTTGAGGTAATCGCCTTGGGTGTAGTAGGCAACGTGAAATGTTGCGCCGGTGCGCTCGAAGTAGTCGCGGAAGTCTTCGTGAATCAGAAACGCCGCCGCCGTGTTTTCGTGCACGCCGATGATCCACTGGTCTTTCGTGTCGGTCAGACTGTATCCTTCCGCGCCAAGCTCGAACATTTGATTAAGGCTCTCATCCGAGAAGGCAACCTGCCGCGAAAGCCCAAGGTTACCGCGCCACGTGTGCGACTTGAATCCCCACCCGACCGAGCCGTAGGAGTTCCAGTTCTTGCGTCCATCCCAATAGAATCTCTTTTGCGTGCCGAAGCCGAGGAAGACGCTTTCCACGCGATTGTAACGGAAAATAAAGTTGTCGATGTTCGCGCTTTCCGAAAGCCACGGGACGTTAAATGAAGAACCGCCGCGCGCGAGCGTGCTGCGCCTTTCACGATAATCCGCTGTGGAGGCGTTGGAGTAATCCTCATAGCCGTCAATGCGGCCGCCCTCTTCTTTTTCGATCCTGCCGTTGA
>JACRFF010000118.1 GCA_016218005.1 Ignavibacteriales bacterium | reverse complement strand
TGCGAAGCTCGTGGGACATGCCGGCGAGGAAATCCGACTTGACGCGATACGCTTTCTGAAGCTCGGTGTTTTTGATGTTCAGCTCTTCGTGCTTGTGCGCAATTTCGATAGAGAGCTTCTGAGTTGCTTCATAGTTGCGTGCGTTGGTGATAGCCACGCCAATTTGAGGGACAGAATTGTTGATGATTTCCTTCCGCATCTCGTCGAACGGCTGCGGCGCCCCCAGCACGATGACCCCGATCGTTTTTTCTTGAAACACTATCGGCGTTGCCAAGACGTAGGCGGGAACGATTCTCACCAATCCCGTGTCGATGATGAATGTGCTGGCGGCGGCAATATCTTGCACTTCGATTTGCCTGCCAAGCCGGGCGCACTCGCCCGGAATTCCTTCTCCCAATCGAAATCGCTGCACCGGTTCCGACATGCTCAGCCCGAATCCGGCGACCCGTTCCAAGCTTTGAAGATTTTCGTCGGCCAGATATAACGCTCCGACCGCAGACCCCGAATGCTGACACAGCAGTTGAAGGCTGTGCGATTCAACATCCTTCAGCGAATCGTGAGTGTTCAGCGCCGTGACGAGTTCCGAATACGCCTGCAACCGGCCGTAGGTGTTGCTCAGCATCGACGACATTTGATTGAAATCGTTTGCGAGTTCCCCAAACTCATCCGAGCGATGCACGTTGATAGGCTCGAAGTTTCCTTCCATAATGTTCTTGGTGCCGCTCCGGAGAACCCTCACCGGTTTCGTGATCGAACGCGTCAGCACAAATCCCAGCGCAATGGCAAACACCGCCAACAAAAGATTCACTAACACCACAAAGCGGCCGAGGTCGGTGCTGAGCGAAAACGCCGATTCGAGCCGAGACAATTGTGTGCCGATGGCGTTGCGGTACCTTGCGCGAAGGATATCGCGCGCAGTTGGGATGTACTGAATGTTGGCTTCCATCTGCGCAAAACGTCTCAACTCCTTGTCCAGTTCTCCAGCTTTGAGATTTGCGTTTCGCAGCAACATTTTCTTGTCGCCAATTCCTTCTATCCAACCGTAGAACAATTGACGAATCTGGTTCAGATCGCGTTGCGCGGATGAATCAGGGAGCAAATTTTTCAAGAGACTGATTTGCACGTCGAAATCTTTCCAGCCTGCTTCGTACATAGCTTGCGCTTGCAGCGATCCCGTAAACAAATACTCGTCCGCCCGGTCGGGGACATCGGTAAGATATATCCGAAGCTGCTCGAAGTAGGTGAGTGAACGGACGTCTTTTGATGCAACTTCAAAGTGCTGCTGCATCTGCCCCAGCACCTTGAAGGTCAGGAGCGTTAGCGCAAACATGATGAACAAAAGCAATCCAAAGTTGCTCACGATGCGCCAATAGAGTTTAGATCGGAACATAGTGTCTCCTCAGAACGGTTGAGAGGCTCGTTGACGAATTCTTCGCGTCACGATTCAGCCGGCAAATATTTTTGAATGATGCCGATGAGTTCCGCAGGATCCATCGGCTTCGTGTAGTGTTCCACGCACCCCAAGGCGCGCGTTCTCGTTCGGTCTTCCGGCTTTGCCTGCGCCGTGAAGGCGATAATGGGAATCTCCTTCAGGCTTGGGTCTTCTTTGATGACGGCAACGGCCGTCCATCCGTCCATCACCGGCATTTGCATATCCATCAAGATCAAGTCGGGCTTCCGTTTCTTGGCAAGGGCAACCGCCTCTTCGCCATTGACCGCCATGATGAGATCATAGCTTGTGCTGCTGCGTCGAAGAACGAACTCCACTAAATCGCGGTTGTCTTCGTCATCTTCGGCAAGTAGGATAAGTTTTCCCATAGTAGTTCCTTAACGACTTATGTTAACGATGTCAGATATTCGCGCAACTGGACGAGGCGGACGTCAATCAGAGTGGACAGCTCTTCAAAATCGACGGGCTTCGGAATGTAGCACTCGTTGGGCCGCAGTTCGGAAGACTGCATCTGCTCGGTTTCATCAGGCCGGCAGATAAGAACGAACGGTAGAAATTGATACTTGCCGTTGGCGCGAATGAGTTGGAGAAATCGCAACCCGCTCAAACTTCCTTTGGGGAACGCGCTGTCGCAAAGAATGACGGTGGGTGTAACCCGTTCGATTTTTTCCAGAGCGGTTTCGGGATTTTCCGATTGCACGACGGCGTATCCGGAACTCTTGAGCCGCGGAAGCAACGACGTCCGGCAATCCTCGTCTGAGGTTACGAACATCAGAGTTCCGCGAAAACGGTCGCTGACCAAGTCGATCAGGAATTGAGATTCGTACTCGAGATATTCCGTAACACTAACCTGATAAACTTTTCTCAGCCAGTCCAACGTGGAGGAAGAGCTTTTCAGCAACCTGCCTTTTTCCACCACCTCCTTTGCGGCGCGGCTGTACATTTCCAACTTCACTTCGCGCGTGGTAGACGCCACGACGTCATCAGAAATCTTCAATGACTTGGCAAGCTGACGCAAGTCGGTCAACTCTTTCTCCTTGGGCGCGCCGTAGCGCCACGCCTTTTCGAGCGCCGTTCTGAATTGTCCGACCAGCGCCTGAACTTGTTGATGCTGAATTTCTTCTCGGACTTTTCGTTCCTGCTGAAGGTCATTGGATAAGCTCATGATCTGTTGCCGCATCGCTTCCAACTCCCGTTGAATGTTGGGTGCAACGACCGGTGCGCTCGGTTGCACAGGCGGAGATGGAGTTGAAAAAGTGGGAGGCGTGGTCGGAGGCGGTGGAGGGACTGCTGCCGGAGCCGCTGCCTGAGCTGCGGCAGGCGCGGCGGCAGGAGGATGCTCGACCACTTCGCGCTTCTTTTCCTCCACAAACGCATCGAACTTACTATGAACTTGTTCAAAGTGTTTGATGCGCTCGACGTATGCTTCGAGGTAAGGATTGCGCGGGTCGATCTTCTGGGCTTTCTCTACCTCCTCGCGCGCCTTATCAAATTTTTTTTCCTTGATGAAGCGGTCTGCTTCGAGGAAACACTCCTTCACCCCTTTGGCGCGGGCGGCGGTTGCAGCAGGCGGCGGCGTATTGGATTGGACTGCCATGAAGTTCTTCGCTCTACCAAACGCTCGTCGTACTGGTTGATGGAAAAGTAATGGTCTGCTTAATTTGCCATTGGCTCCACGTGCGCCGCCCCTTCGATACGGTGGGGTCAATCTTTTCCAAAATGGCGATGCGATCGATGGTTGTCCCTTGATACTTCGATCGAATCGTCACTCGTGCTTGATTGGATGGAAGTCCGGCGTAGTCGACGGTGTAGGTGAGCGTGCCGCCGAACACAGGATAGTCCTTCATCCTCATTCCGTCGCTCCACGATGGTGTCGAAAGGTAGTAGACAGCCAGATTGGTGGCGGCGGCGGAAACGAGTTCACTGCCGTACTTATAGTAGTTTTGCTCTCCAAAGACGACAATGCGCTGGTCGGCTTCCTTCACCATGGCAACCAGAAATCCGAAGCTGAGAATGAAACCGGCAAGAAGAATAATTTTTGAGTTTCCCATGATCTCACCTCGTTAGAGATTGGTCGGGAACAACTGTTTCCGCCACGTGGCAGAACTTTTTTTCCCGTCGATCGTTTGATCAGATTCGATCACCAAGGTTACTCGCACAGAATACAGCCGCGAAGGATCCGACGTTGAATTTCCAACGCTGTCGTAATATTCGGCTTTGAATTCTGTTATGTGCTGAGCCACCGTCAACGGAACACCGCCGGCAATAGTCCGCTGAAGATTAAGAACGCCTCCCGCTGTTTCAAGAAGCTTGTAATCTACCGTAACCGCAGTTCCGGTATTGTTGACATCCGCAAAGAATGTCATCTGCTGTTCATCCATCTTTGAAAAAGCATTCCCGCTGTAATTGTATCCGGCCTGTTTCATATCCCATCCAACAACAGAGGCGGCAGTGTTGAGCTTTCCCAGCAGCGTGGCGTGATCCAAACGCACCGTGTGAACATCTTGAAATTGCATCGTGAGACGGAAGACGAGGAAGAGGATCATTCCCTTGACCATCATCGAACCGATAATATCGAATATGGCGCCCATCAGTACGCTACCAGTGCTGAAAACGTGACCGCTTTGAGATATTGCGAATGCTCGACGGTTACCGTAATCCGCTTAAAATATTGCTGACTCGTTTGCACGCTCTCAAAATTTGTGTTCGTAACATAGTAGACTTTGCACGCAACAGTATAACCCTGCAATGTCGGAGTGTCAACGGTCCGTTTGTAGCCGTTGTAGTCGTCGGCGTCGGTATAATTTTTGATAGATTTGTACGGCCAGACGTCGGGTGATGGACTGATGGATTCGCCTGACTCCGGTCCCAATTTGCTTGCCGACGTGAATTCACTCTGTGCCTGATAGTACGTTACCACGGCGTTCTGGTCAAACTTTTTTCGTTGAATTTCTGAAATCAATGATTCGGCTATGTCAGCCGATTCCCGCAGTGCCATACCCGAAATGGAATCCTGTTCGCTATCCAAGATCATCTTGTTTGCGTTGAGGACGATGACCGTTAAGGTTATGAGAAACGCCACTGTGAGCGACGTCTGACCCATGCCAAACCTCTCGCTTCCAAATCACTCTTCTTCTGTCGTTACCGAAACGACTTCTTCTAACGAGGTTATTCCGTTCAAGAGCAATTCTACTCCGCCGTGCCGCAATGACTTCATCCCTTGTTGGGTGGCGACACGGGCAATTCCTTCTTCATCAACTGCCGTATCCGACTGCAAAATCATGCGGCGGATTTCTTTTGTGAAGTACAACGACTCGTGCAACGCAATCCGGCCCTTGTACCCTTGGATGCAATCGCCGCAGCCGACCGGCTCGTAAAACGTTGTTGTCTTTAATTTTTCGTGTGGAACGCCGACGCGCTTCAAAAGCTCGGCATCCGGCTCGCTGATGGGGCGCTTGCATTTGGGGCAGAGCTTTCGAACCAAGCGCTGCGCCATGACCAAATTGATTGCCGACGCAATGAGGAACGGTTCAACACCCATCTTGTATAATCGGGAGACGGCGCTTGGTGC
This sequence comes from Ignavibacteriales bacterium, assembly GCA_016218005.1. Lineage (GTDB taxonomy): Bacteria > Bacteroidota > Ignavibacteria > UBA10030 > UBA10030 > JACRFF01. The sequence continues at coordinate 14,141 of JACRFF010000118.1, read as the reverse complement.
GTCGTTCGTGTGCAGCGTTGAAAGCGTCAGGTGGCCGGTGTTGGCGAGCTTGATCGCGATATCGGCCGTGATGCGATCTCGCATTTCGCCCACCATCACGATATCCGGGTCGTGGCGAAGGATCGACCGCAGCGCGCCCTCAAAATCCAATTTGGGATTGAGTTTCACTTGTCGCGCGCCGTCGATAAAGTATTCCACCGGATCTTCAACCGTAATGACGTTGAGCGATGGGTCCATCCGGGCGCGCAGCGCCGCCACCAACGTTGTGCTCTTGCCGCTTCCGGTGGGGCCTGTAACGATGATGATGCCGTGCGGCTTGGCCAACGCCTTGCGGATGCACTGTTCCGAGTACGGCTCGAATCCGAGGTCTTCGATGCGAATCGAAAGATTCGGCTCTTGCAGAATTCGGATGACGATGGATTCAAACTTTGCCCTCAGCGCTTTGCCGACGACCGGAATGATCGACACGCGGAACCGAATGGTCTTACGGTCGATGGAAAGCTGGGCAAAGCCGTCTTGCGCCGCATTGCGCTCAAAGCGGTCGAGATTTTTTGCGCGATCCTTTACCACGGCGGCCACCGCTTCTGCCCGCGTGGTGTTGTGGACGTACCACAATATTAACCGGCCATCGATGCGGAAATGGAATTCTGTCGTCTTCTCGCCGCGAGGAACAACGTGGATATCGCTGGCGCCGGCGCGCACCGCGTCCATCAGAATGCTCTGCACGAGGTCGACAAGTCCGCTGCGGCTGATTTCGTCTTCCAGCGCCTGCTCGTATGTTTCTCGCTCTTCTTGAGTTTCTGTTTCCTCCATCGCATCGGCCAAAACTGCCTGCTTGTCCGAATACGACGAACGGTCGATGGAAATGCGCTTCCACAGTTCCTCCCACTGTGCCAGAGGCATGTAGCGAATCTCGTAGGAGGTATAGGAAAATGATCGCGCGATCAGGTGGACGCCCGTTCCGGTGGGATCCGGCGTGACGAGAATAAGGCGCGCCGGATGGCCTTGTTGGACCGTAAACGGAAGGACGCGGTGTTCAATCGCAGAGTCTCGCATGAAATCCGGCAAGCTGTTAAACTCTGCGCGAATGAATGCAAGCATCTCGTCGGAAACCGAAGTGGTAGAGAGGTCAACGGACTTGAATGCGTAGAATGTGGCGACCTCGGAATACACCAAGTCTCGCGGGATGCGAAAGTCTTCGACCAGAATGCGCGGCAAATTTCTTCGGGTCTTCTGGTTGTCGTGCCCCAGCGTCTCGAGCGCCTCAGCAAGGATTTCCTGCGGGATGATTCCTTTCTCGACGAGCACATCCCCCAGATCCCTTTTTTTTCTAACGGGCATATCTATCGGTTTGGTCATGGTGATTGAGTGGTCAGTGTTAATGCATGTGTTCGATACGTATAGACGCCGTTTCGGAAGACAAGTACGTCAAAAACACAAGCGAGAGCATGATAATGGCTGTAACAAAGAGTTCGACCACGCTCACTAAATTCTTCAGTGCGTAACCGTTTTCCGTTTGGTAAAAGTCGGCCAACTGCAAGGCGGTTGCTTTGACGTTGCCGGTATCGGCCGCAGTCCGGAATCGGGAGAGCACCATTTCCGGGAATAGGTTGGTCGTTTCCAATGCTTTGCCGAGTTCAGTTCCGTATTTCAACATGGAAGGAACTGCCACTGCTCGAACTTGCCGTGAGAAGTAGGCGTTGCCGGATGCGTCGCCCGCAATTTGGATGGCGTCGATGTTTTCTCCGGCGGTGTACATAATTCCCAGCACGCGGCAGAAAATTTCAATGCTCGTGTTCCGCAAAATTGTGCCGACGTAGGGAATACCCAAAAGAATCCGATCCGTCGCCAAAAGGCCTTGCGGGGTTGAACGGTAAAATGCCAGACCAAAAATTGGCAGAGAACCGAGAATGACAAACAGCAGGGCGTTTTGTTGAACGATTTCGCTTAGCGACAATGTCAAGGCCGTTAACGGCGGAACCTCCGCCATAACCGGTTCAAGCGTTTTCATCATGCGCGGGAGCAGACTCACGGCATAATAACCGATTGCCGCGACCAACGTGAGCGCCGTAACCGCGGGAAGAATCAGCGAGCTTGAAAGGCTCTTCCGAAATTCTGCTTGGCGTTCAACGAGCTTGGCAACGCTTTCAAACACGGAATGCATGTCGCCGCTCTTGGTTGCAAGACCCATGAGCAAAGCCACGTGTTTGCCAAACACGCCCGATTGATGCATGAATGCTTCCGCGGAATCAATTCCGTTGCGTAAGTCGTTGTTGATCTCACGCAGCGCAGTTCGTATGCTCACGTTTTTCACATTTGCTGCAAGCAAGTATAGCACTTCATTGAAGGGAAGTTTCTGCTCGGTCAGTTTCGCGCATTGTCCGATGAAGCTTGCCACTTCATTTGCCGGCGCTGAGGCGGTGCTGAACAGGCGGAGTCGAACGGATCGAACTCTGAGACCGTACTTTTCTAATGAGGCAACGACCTCCTTTCGTGAATAGGCGTCCTGGGTCCCATCCACTAATCGTGAGACTTGAAGCGCACGGTAGACGTAGATTCTTTTCTTGTCTATTGAGAGGGGATATTCGCTTACAAAACCAAGCGTTCGAAGGGCTTTGCGCTTTGCTTCAAAATAAGAAGATGCATTGATCGTACGTTGCAACGGTTTCCCGTTGCCGTTCTTCCCGATAATTCGATATTCCCCCCGCCATCCGATCTCAAGAGAGACCTCCTTGGTGTCTGAACGACTTCATCTGCGGAAACGTTACGCTTGTCCAGACCTCTCAGTGCAATTATGTTTCACCCCCGGAAGGGGAAGCCCCCAAACCGCGGACTGAGAATTCGAATATGATGTACAGACCACTTGCCACTGCAGTGCATAAACCCGGCTTCGGATTACTGTGCTTGTGAGAATAGTACTCAGTTGTGGACTTCTTTTCAAGTGAGGAACGGCACTTTCTGTAACTCATAGCCATTTCTAATGAGACAAGGGAGAAAATGACAAAGTCCGCCACTCGGTGGGCTGGCGCAACGGGGGATGCCCCGCAAAAAACGTGCGGGGTAAAGATTCGTTTCGACCTTCCTGTTACGAACAAAGCAAAAATCCCCACAAGGGGGATTTTTACTTTGTAGCGGGGGAAACTCTCAAGACGGTATCATCAAAGTCTTTGAGAGAGTTTTCACAGTTTCCGCTGCTGAGTTCAGCCGGAACCGTAACAGAATCGTAACTGCGACAACGTCTTGCGTTCGTGAGAGTCGCCAATCTGAGTTGCCGTTACGATTTATTTTCTTTTCGGGTTCAATACCCCGAAGCTTGCTTCGTCATTCCCACGAAAGTGGGAATCCAGAGACTGGACTCCGGCGTACGCGGGAGTGACAACGAAATACCCCGCAGCTTGCTGCGGGGATGCTTTATTTTACAACAATATTTTTGAGGTGGGTGGAAAAAGATTTGGCAAAACATGATTCAATCGTGCAATAAGACGAGTCCTTCTATAATGGAAATATTTAAAGTTGACGGGAAAATCGGAATCATGTATATTTAAACCGTTGCCTTAATATTACATAAACACTATGCCTTATTATCTTCGTGTAATCGAAAAAACAGTTCGAGAGTACCTGAAGCTCTTTCCGGTCGTCGGATTGACCGGACCCCGTCAGTCCGGGAAGTCCACCATGCTTCGGAAGCTTCTTGGTGCCAAGTACCGGTATATCTCGTTCGATGACCTCAATGCGGTCGACCGGTTTCATACCGATCCCGAGCGATTCATGGAGGTCTACTCGGATAAGGTCATATTTGATGAGGTCCAGCGCGTTCCTGAAATCTTTCACTATGTCAAACTCATCGTCGATAACAACAGGAACAACTATGGCAAGTTCATCATGACCGGATCGAGTCAATTCGCTTTCATGAAACGCGTGTCCGAAAGTCTGGCAGGGCGAATCGGCCTTCTCACGTTGTTACCATTCCAGTTTTCAGAGATACCCACAAGGCTCCGGGACCAATCGCTCTACCAGGGTGGATACCCCGAACTTGTCGGGCGTAAATATCGCGGTGCTTACGATTGGTATTCTTCCTATCTCGATACATACCTGACGCGTGATGTGCGGGATATCAGCGAAATTGGAGACATCAGAGACTTCCGGCGATTCATACAGATGCTTGCAGCTCGAGTCGCTCAACTTTTGAATATGTCCGAAATCGCCCGCGACCTGGGTGTCAGTGTGCCAACGATCAAAAAATGGATCTCGGTGTTAGAGGCTTCCTATGTCGTTTTCCTTTTGCTTCCATTTCATAAGAACATGGGGAAACGGATCATCAAGAGTCCAAAGATCTATTTCTACGACACAGGACTCGTTTCTTATCTGACCGGGATTCGCACCAAACAGTTGTTTGAGAATGGTCCGATGTACGGCGCACTCTTCGAGAACTATGTGGTTTCTGAGGCGCGCAAGAGGTTGATACACACGCGGACAGATGCAGAAATCTTTTTCTTTAGGGAAAGCAACGGTAATGAAATCGATCTCATCATCGATCAGAAGTCAAGTCGGGAACATATTGAGATCAAATCTGGACATACATTCCGTCCCGAAATGGCGAGACTTCTCATGCAGCTTTCCCACGAGGCAAAGCACTCATGGGTAGTCTATCGAGGAAAAGAGATCGCGCTGGGAGATGGTATCAGCGCCGTCAACTTCAAATCGTTTCTCGAGGATTAAAAGGCGTAAGAGGACTCAATACGCCATGAAATCCAAGACGACATCAAAGGCAAAGGTATTGTCCCTTTCCAAAGACAACCCGGCCGAGAGGTTCAAGCAAGAGCTTCAACGGATAACGACATTCAGCGACTTCCTCGGATGGTCTGAGTCGAATGCGTTTTCCCGACAAGTGGACGTTCAGAATGCTCGGAGAATGATGGAGGATTTTGTCGTCAACTTTGAGGAGTACTTCGCTGGGGCCAACTTGATGGAGCGCAAGCTTCTAATAGGAAATACATATCAAGGATCGTGGTAGACCGGGATGAGGAAGTCATCAGGTTCCATGTCAACGCATTGCCCGCCGTACCTCACGATGTGGAAAACCTGCTAGAAAAAGCAAAAACGGAACCCAACACGATGCTGAGTTCCGTTTGTAGCGGGGGAGGCCCCGCAAAAAACGTGCGGGGTAAAGATTCGTTTCGACCTTCCTGTTACGAACAAAGCAAAAATCCCCACAAGGGGGATTTTTACTTTGTAGCGGGGGAGGGATTCGAACCCACGACCTGCGGATTATGATTCCGACGCTCTAACCGGCTGAGCTACCCCGCCAAGATGACTCGTGCAAAATATAGCGAATCATCGTGCGTTGTGCAATTCAAATTCAGATGCTGTGCGATGGGGGCGCTTCGAACCGTTCCGTCTTGTGCCACTTGAACTTTTCTTTTCTGATGTAGTCGTGGTAAGCGGCTTTGATGACGATGTAGAGCCAAAGCTGACAGTACGAAAAATACATCATCACAATCAGCCACAGATTCTTTGCGTGGTCTTCTTCATCGTAGGAGATTGCCAGTATGATTTCAAAGATGAACAAAACAAAAGCTGTGGCCCAAACAAATGTGTAGGGACCCGGCAGAAAAATACTTACGAGACCTGCGGCGCTCACGACAAACAAAATGTCCGAGAATAGTACGCCGAAAAAGAAAATGTAGTAGAGCGACAACGTGTAGAGCAAGTCGAACGCAAGCCGCTTACTTTTGAAGTTGGGGATCTCCTTCCAAAATTTTTTCACCACGTAGTTGTTTCCGCGCACCCATCGCATTCGTTGTTTGATCCAGACCCGCCACTCCTGCGGTTCCTGCTCATAGGTAATGGCGTAGGGAATGAATTTGATCTTGTATCCGGCCTCATACACCCGGATGCTAAGCTCGGAGTCTTCCGTCAGCGCCTCTTCATCCCAGCCGCCCAACTGGTGAATGAGCGAAGTGCGCATGACGAAATTCGTGCCGGGCAGCGTGGCAATGTTGTGCATCTGCCACCGTCCGGCTTGCAGCATGGATTGGAAACTGAGGGTTTCAATGTTGATGAACTTTGTCAACAGCGTGGCGCTTTTATTGATGGTGCGGAATTTTCCGATCACACCGCCAAGCTCGGGGTGCAGTGTCAACTGAGCAACAAGATAATGCAGCGCGTTTGGTTCCGGAGTATTATCGGCGTCATAGATTGCCACGACCTCCTCGCGCACTTGTTGAAGCCCAAGATTGAGCGCTCGCGATTTGCCCTTGCCCCCCTCACCCCGAGGAACATCATACAAGACCACGCGGGAATCTTGTGCGGCGCGGCGCTCGATGATCTCTTTCGTTCGGTCTGTCGAGCCGTCGTTGACGATGATGATGCGCAGCTTCTCTTTCGGATACCGCAGCGTGAGCATGGCTTGGAGCGTAGCGTCGATGACTCTCTCTTCATTGTAAGCAGGGATGAGGATGGCGCACGTCGGGTACTCGAGGGATGCCGAATCTACTTGGCGCCTTTCACGAATGGACTTCACGTAGTTGATGTAACCGAACACCGTCAACACGAATTGATAGGCGATCGAAAACCAGATGATGATGACGGTCAGAACGAACAGAAAGCTTAAGTCGACTTCGAGATTAGGCATGAGTATCACCGGTTTCGGTGGCGGCAGTACGACGGATGACTTTCAATCCGATATACATGATAAGTAGAAGCAAAACCGCTCCGGCTCCGAAGAGTGCGATAGCCGTCGATGACCACAAGCTCGTAACGCTGACGCCGTACGAAAACTGATCGCCGGTGACGATGCGTGCTTGATGCCGCCCCGCGGGAAGAAACACACTGTAGCAATCATTTCCTTTCATGGGAGCGAAAGCAATGGCCTGCCCATCCACGGAAACGTCGGTTGGAACATTGCTCAGCGAGACGAGCATGCGTGCGTCGGAAGAGTATTCGATGGTTGCATCTCGAAAACCGTACGCGCACGAAAGAATGTTGCCGGTGGAAGAAAGAATCCGAGTCTGCAGTTCGTGCGTGGAGAACGAACCTACGGGAGTTCGATTGACGGCGATGCGATGTTTTCCTGCGGGGACGAGGAACCGTTGATCGCGGAACATCGGCTGCGGCGTGCCGTCGATGCTCAAATCGGAAATCTCACGCGGCAGTTTGAGCGTAAAGGCAGCTGGGGATTGCACCATCCAGCCATCATCCGATTCCGCATACTGAACATCGTGCGCCAAGGTGTAGGGAAGGAACGTCATATCCTGTGGATTGACGGATTGTTCGGAGTAGATCGTCAGCCGCGGTGCGCCGATGGCGGCAGACCGAACAAGAAGAAAACTTTCCGTGCCGGTCTGAATCAGCGTTGGGAACGGAAGCACCTTCTCCTTTTCGCGGAAGGTGTAGATGTTGAGGTCAAGCATCAACTTGGAGCGGTCGCCGAGCAATTCTGCATACTGTTTTCCAATCGCTTCGTACCGCAGTGGGTCGGTTGACCAGCGAGAATGCGGGTCTTCCACTTGCAGCACGAAGCCGTATTTTTTTTGAAGACCGAGCACGTCGTTCATATCCACGCCAAGCTGCTCGCGCAATTCCGGTGAACCGAAGCTGTCCATCGCCGTCACGATGACCTGAAATCCCGGTTTCGTTGCCGCAATGCGATAGATAGACGAAAGCAATCGTTCGTACACCTCGTGCAGTTTGCGAATTCGATAGTTGACAACGACCTCGTGTACCGTCGGATTCGATTTCCAATAGAACGGCGATTCGGGGTCGAACACTTTGTCTAAGTCAATGCCTCGCTCGCGCTTCAATTCAAGTCGCGCCGAAGGATGCGCGGGCGCGAATTGCTTCGGCGTCTCGAATCCCTTGCCGGATTCAAAATACAACTCGGCAAGATTCACGCCGTCGAAATCGTGTGCCTGCAAAAGCTGAACGTACTCGGCGGTCATCGCAAAGACGCATCCGCTGTCTGTCAGCGCCACGGTATATCGCCACGCGGCGGGAGCGTCGTCGCCTTTCAATGTTTTCTCGCGCCACTCTGGGTGTTCATCCCAAAATTTCTTGCTGACCTGCGGCGGTTCCAGCCACGCATAGACGAGAATACCATTGGCGTGAGCAAGACGGATCAACCGGTCGTAGTCGTACGTGTATTTGGGGTATTGATGCCAACCCGAGACGTGCACAACGCGGATGCCGTGGCTCGCCCACGACCGGACAAGATTTTCGATGCTGTAGGTCGTTCGGTTCCCCGGCTCGAAGTACACTTCTAACTTCTCGCGCTGAATGAACGGGCGCAGGTGGAAATACCGGCGCACGTGGTCGAGCAGGTACGGATAACGCGAATATCCCAGCGGCGAGTTCGGGTCGAAGCGTGAACTGAAAAACATCACCCGGCCTTTTCCGAATTTCGTTCCTACCAGCAACGGCGCCTCGGTGATTTCATCTACGCAAAATGTTCGCTCGATGTTGTCAAGCTCGAACTTCGGAACTAACTCCGGGAATTTCCACACGATCTGCTCTTCGGGGAAGAAGCGGTCGCGAATACGGAAGACCCGCAGTTGCGATTGAGCGAACGAAATGCCGAGCCGCTCCGCCAGCTCGCTCTTGCCGTCGAGAATCATATTGCCGCCGGCGGCGACGTATTGAGTCAGAACGGCTTGCTGTTTCTCCGTCAACGAATCGACGATGCCGTTGGGAACGATGAGCAAGTTCGTTCTCGAAAATTCGTACGGCTCGCCAATAAAAAGAGTATCGACCAAAACGGAGACGCTGTTCAAAACGGCTGCAAACGATGCTTGGTCGTTGTGGCTTGCGCCGCGCGCAAATTGGTTCCACAACAGCGTGGGGCGGAGCGGCCTCCAGCTTTCATCGGATTTGAAAACATTTTCGTACAGCTTGCCGGCGGCGTTCGTCACTTTTTCGGTGAACGTGGGTTCGTGCTCGCGGAACTCCGTCGGCTCAGCCTTGTAATACTCGCCGGGTTTCAAGTCAATCGTTTTCGAAACTTCGCCGGAGAGGCGATGAGGAGAAACGATGCGCTGCCTGATTTCTCCTTCGGCGTCATAGTATGCTTCCAGAAGATACTGATCCTTCAGCTTGATGCTATAGGATTGACTTCCACAGAGAATGACGCGGTCGGCAAGTTTTACCCAATGTGTCTGCTCGCGCATGTCGAGAAAATTATAGTTGAGCGAGCGCAGGCCGTCAGCAATTTCCTTTAACAGGTTGAGGTCGAGAAAGCTGTGAAAGAACACCGTGCTCACGCCATCGCGAACCTGTAGTTGGGCTTTGGCTCCGTTGAGCACTTGAGCGACGTACTCCTCGCTTGCCTTCTTATCGGGATTGAGCGGGATGTAGCCGAGGTTTTCCGGATAAACCGTTTGGCCGAACAAATCTTTGTAGATGATGTACGGGAAGAACTGGCTGTAGTCGACATTCTCGATGGAAAGACGCTGCTCGCACGCCGTGCTGAAGAACTTGCTGACTGTTCGATACAGTTTGAACGAAGCCGTGTAGTGCGGCGTCTCCCACACGAGCGGATAAAGTCCATTGCGCATGAACTCCTGAATGCCAAGCTCCAGTTTTTTCGCAATACCATCCTCCGTCTCTCCTTTGATGGGAGAGTTCGTGCCGTCATCCCAGAATTCGAAATCGGCGGCCGTAACACCTTTATACTGATGGGTAACGCCGTGCATAACAATCGTTGCGCCGTTGCGCACCATGTATTGAAGCGCATCGACCAACTCGGGTTTGTCGGAAAGACTGAGTCGCGTTCCCTCGCCCGGATCGACAAAGAACGGAATTACGCCGACGAGAAACGGAATGTCGCGGCTCGAAAGAATGTCGGCAATCTCTCGCAAGCTGTTCGGGTTATCAAACAACGTAACATCTTCAATGCGGATCGTGGCTTGGTGCGATTCTTCGTGCTGCTCGCCAAGAATATCGTGAAGCAGATCCGCGAACAGATTGTATCGATCTCCCGCGGTGGCGTAGGCGAACGGAGAATCAGCAACATACCAGAAATTGCCGGAACGGATGATGTACGGCATCTCCCGGCGGCGCTGAGCGTTGCTGGCGGTTGCCACGATTTTGCAGAGCGAGGGATTGGTGGGTTGGATCAACGTCAGATGAGGGTCGCCTTTGGTGAACACGCTGCCCGCCAGACCCGTCCGAACGACGTAGTCGGGCGGGGGCTGGCTGCCGCTTCGCACCTGATCGAAATTGGATGTTGAATCGATGCCGGAGATAGAAAAGCCGAATCTCTTTTTGAGGTCGAACCGCCGGCTAAAATCGTCCATGCCCGTGTTGAGCCACACAAAGGGCTTCCGGGAGGAATAGACCTCCTCCAGCAATCGTTGCGGCGGTTGATTGTGGACGTCGAAGCCGACGTAGAATACAACATCGAAGTAGCTCATCTCACCCGGATGATACTCGGACGTTCCTTTGAGCGTCGTGCGTGTGCGGAAATGACCCATCAGGGCGGCAAGCTGCCGGCCTTCACCGACCGCCGGACTCTTGAGGTCGGATGATCCCTGCACAATGATGAGGATAGATTTGGGAGCGGCTTCATCCTGAGGTTTTGGATATCCCCAAAGCGTGGATGATACGCCAACGGCAAGGCTAAGGATAAGAAAGACGAGCGTATGTTTCATGTTCCTCTGGAAAAATTTGACACAAGGTATCGAATAATGAGAGGAGACACAAAGCCTGGGCTATTAAATTCACTTAACTGCGCCGCAAGAATAATTGTGATGTAACGGGTTGCATTTCCGTTAGACGGTTTCTATATTCTTCGCGGACGAGGGGTTTTCTTTTTTGTGCGATGCGCAGCCATGTTCCACCACGCCGGCATTATCAACGCACGCACCCCACACAACGACCCAAACGATTACAAAGGAAATCGCATGAGATTTTTTGTCGTGTTGTGCGCTCTCGGTTTGCTGAGCAGTTGCTCGCAGCAGCAAGAAACCGCCGACCTTGCGAGCGAAGAGGCGGCGTTGAGTAAGCGCGTGGAGAATTATCATGCCGCCATCGCAAAGGCATATCGCGGCGTTTCAATCGATACCGACAGCTTGATCAACGAGTACTTTGCGCCCGATGTTTACTACGTAACGTATTGGGGAACGTCTGAGCCGATCGATACCACCAAGCGCAGAATTCGTTCAGCGCTGGGAAATCTACGCGACTATCAATCGCGGATCGAGAACCTCACTGTTAAAGCGTACCACAACAGCGGCTATGCTTTTTTCATCCAGCGTCAATCGTACACGCTGTTCGGCCAATTGATGGATGAGTATCTTCCGACCACGTGGGTGTTGGAAAAACGCGACGGCGTGTGGAAGGTGGTGCACGCTCAACGTTCTGCCGACATTCAAACCATAACTCAGTTGATGGAGGCGGCTCAGCGGCGCCAACGGCAATAATCGGATAGGCGGCAAGGAGGGTGCGTGAATCTGTTGGGGAAGAAAGCCCGGCCTGACCAGCCAGCCCGATAAAGCCCTGCCCGACCCCAGCCTGCTGCTGACAGGCAGGGATGGCAGGCGGGCGTTCTGGCGGGCATAGTCGGGCAGGCGAAAGTCGAGGCTGCCGCCAGGGCAACGGCAGCAGAAAAATAGTCGACCCTTGGAACGAAGAACGGTTTTGGTAATGATCATCATAAAGGAGGAAGCATGAAGCGACGAGTTTTACCATTGCTGTTGATTGCGCTTGTGGGATGCACAAGGCAAACGCAAGAAGCGGCGCCGCGCACGCAGGAAAAACCGAAGTACGCCACCCCTCCGGTGGATGCGGCGTACCCGAAAGAACCCGTGGCGCCAAATGTTTGCCGCGTTATTGCCAAAGTTGTGTCCATCGATTCGACGCTGGACAAACAAGGAGAAAGTCCGTGCGGCAAAGCTCCTTGCACGGCAACGCTGCGCATTGCGAGTGTTCTTGGGGTTGGGTCATCGTTCGGGTCTACGCCGGCGGTGAATTCCGAATTGAAAGTGCGCTTCCTCTATACCACAGGTGCGACGGGTAAGTTGTTTCCAAACATGAAGCCCGACCTGCCGGGCTTGAGCGTTGGCAGTGTCATCAAAACCGATTTGATAGGCGGCGGCGACGCGCCCAGCGGCTCAGCCACTGTCGTCGTCGAGCGATATGAAATTCAATAACCCAAACCAAAGGAGAGTGCTGTTATGAAACAGATTCGATTGCTACAATTTGTGATGGCGGCGGCGGTTGCTCTGTGCACGATGCTGTTAGTTGTTTCATCTTCTCATCGACATCATGCCGTGCGCTATCGCGGATTGATGCCGGTTCCAGAGCAATTCAGCGCGAGCGCAATGTACGAAGTGGGAGAAGATGCCGAAGCCCGCGAACGATACGAGTGGACGCGCCTTCACGATCCCGCCACCGGTCTTATTCCACCCGACATCCGCCGAAAGGAATTGGAGTTTGCCAAAACACTGCCGGTGAAGGATCGCTACATCGAGCTTGGAAAATCTGCCGCGACGCAGGCGTTGACATGGACCAAGCGCGGCCCATACAACGTTGGCGGGCGCACACGCGCTTTTGCGATTGACGCTTCCAACACAAACACGTTATTGGCCGGCGGCGTTTCCGGCGGCATGTGGCGTTCGATTGATGGAGGTACATCTTGGTCGAAGACAACGGTGGCGAGTTCTCTTCACAGCGTAAGTTGCCTTGCGCAGGATACGCGCACAGGAAAGACCGGCACGTGGTACTATGGCACGGGTGAACTGGTTGGCAACTCCTCATCGGGAGGGGGCGCATCGTACCGCGGCGACGGCGTTTTCAAATCTACCGACGGCGGCGCGACGTGGAATATTCTCACAGCGACATCAACGGGGGTTCCCCAAACCTTCGATCAAACATTTGACTATGTATGGAACGTTGCAACAAATCCTGCGAACGCCAGCCAAGATGAAGTCTACGCAGCAACGATCGGCGGCCTGCAACGGTCGACAGATGGCGGCGCTTCTTGGACAACAGTCCGAGGAGGATTCCCCAGTGGTTCTCGATTAACAGATGTGGCGGTGTCTTCTACCGGCGTCGTGTACTATGCCGGAAGCGCATTGGACGTCAACGGTGCTACATGGAATGCAACGAACCAAGGCATCTGGCGTTCCACTGATGGCACAACGTGGGAAAACATCACGCCTGCCGGCTTCCCGGCGTCGTACAGCCGTATCGTTATCGGCATTGCGCCCTCGGATGCGAACACGGCATACTTCTTCGTTCAAGGTACCTCTGGAACCAATGGCGTCGATCAGCTCAACAGCCATCAACTTTGGAAACTGACATACGTTGTGGGGACTGGCGCATCGTGGTCGAATCGAAGTCTCAATCTTCCAAATGAGTCTGGACTTTCCGGCAACGCCATTATCGATACACAAGGCGGCTACGACATGGTGTTGCGCGTAAAACCCGACGACGCAAACTTCTTGGTGCTCGGGGCGATCAACCTGTACCGGTCAACAGATGGTTTTGCTTCAACCACCAACTGGAAACGCATCGGAGGCTACTCAGGTCCGACGACGTACGCCGGCTACACCAATCACCATTCCGATCAGCACTCCGGTATGTTCAAACCGGGAGCGACCACAGTCTATTATTCTGGCAACGATGGCGGCGTTCAAATCACGAATGATGTGACAGCCACAACGGTTGCTTGGACATCATTGAACAACGGCTACGTTACTTCGCAATTCTATACTGTCGCGCTCGATCACGGCACCAACGGCGACGCTTCCATCGGCGGCGGGTTGCAAGACAACGGCACGTGGCAAGCGACTTCAGCAAGTGGAACCGATGCATGGACGCGTCTTTTTTCCGGAGATGGCGCCTACATTCAATTCTTTGACGGCGGACAATATGCGCTGGTATCATCTCAACAAGGCAACACGTATTTGCTTGGCTCAACAGATTTTGCAAAAGTTGATCCTATCAGAGGAGCGGGCGCGTACTACCAATTCATCAATCCATTTGTCATCGACCCGAACAACAACAGTATTCTTTATATGCTCTGCGGCAGCGCTGTGTGGAGGAACAATAACTTGCTTGGAATTCCGAGAACAGGCGGTGGTGTCAATATCTCCACTTCCGTCAACTGGGATAGCTTGGGCACCACCTATTTGAACGGCATTTTC
>JACRFF010000117.1 GCA_016218005.1 Ignavibacteriales bacterium | reverse complement strand
TGTCATCGATGACCGCCGAGAGCAGACCGACGCCGCTGCCGAGCTTGGCACGGAGCGTGTCGCCAAGTGTTTTCAACTCGTCCATCGTTGCCGCCGATACCTTCGCTGAGGCGAGTTTGACGCCGTTTGCCGTCGTTGCAGAAGCTACGATTGCATCGATCGATCCTGCCGCCGACTTGACGCGGGCTTTCGACAACTCTTTCTCCAATGTTTTTTTTGTGTCGGTGATTTCGAGAATAAGGGATTCCAACTGGTGATCGCGCGAATGCTGCTGAGCAAAAAACGAATCAAGCTCGGAACTGACCCGCTCGGCAACCTTTCCCAATTGTTGGATCGTTTCGATTCGCCGCTGGAAATTCTTCGCGGCAGCGATGCTGGAACCAAGCTCGCGGCCCAGCGCCGCGACTTCCTCGTTCTGCCCGAAAGCGTACTCGATGCGCTCATTCAGCGTCCGTTCCCGGTCTTTCAGCAACTCAAGCGCTCTCTCCGACGTGACCGCTTCGATGCGGCGAATGCCGGCCGCGACGCTTCCTTCGGTGCGAAACTTGAAGTAGCCGATGTCTGCGGTGTTCTTCACGTGCGTGCCGCCGCAGAGTTCGACCGAGAAGGAGGGATCGACCTCGACGACGCGGACACGCTCGCCGTACTTCTCGCCGAAGAACATCTTCACGTTTGGCCAGCGCTTTTTCGCTTCGTCAATGGTGAGCCAATCCTTTGCGTCGTTCAAGGCAACGACCTGAATGCCTTCAACAATCTTGGCGTTGACGATCTCTTCGATCTCCCTCAGTTGCTCCGGCGCGACTTTCTCAAAGTGGTTGAAGTCGAACCGAAGGTGATCGGGTGCGACGAGCGAGCCGTGCTGGTGCAAATGCGTTCCCAGAACTTGCCGCAGCGCTTCGTGCACAAGATGCGTTGCCGTGTGGTTGCGTTCAGTACTGATTCTAGTTTCCTTCATAACTTTTGCACGCACACGACGTCCAACTGAAAGGTCGCTATCGGCGTATTTCAATACATGCACGTGTTGAATATTCTTGAACGTATCCACGACTCCATAAACCGATCCTTCCAATGTTCCATCGTTATTCAACACCGCAATAACACCTCGATCGCCAATTTGACCTCCCGACTCTGCATAAAAAGGTGTATTCTCAAGAGCAACGCCAACAACATTTCCATTAAGGTCATTGACAATCGATGTAATTTCGGTATCGACTTCAAGTTGTTCGTATCCAACAAAACCTATAGGCTTCAGGTTTTTACCTTCTCCTTGGAGAAATACCCGATGGGAGGTTGTTTCATTCCGGACTTCTCTGGAACGAATCCTTTGTTCTTTCATTAATGTCTGAAATCTCTCCACATCTACCTTCAACCCGCGTTCTGCGGTCATCAGCTGCGTAAGATCAAGCGGAAAGCCAAACGTATCGTACAGCTTAAACGCATCCTCTCCACTGATAACTGTCGACTGAGAACTTCGAACTTTCTTTACCACTTCTTCAAACACTTTCAGTCCATTGTCCAGCGTCGCGTTGAATCCTTCTTCTTCGCCTTTGATGACTCGCTGGATGTGCTCTTGCTTTTCTTTGATCTCGGGAAAGATGTAGCTTGTCGTCTCGACCAGTGTCGGCACAAGCTGGCAGATAAACGGTTCGTGCATACCGAGGTTGCGTCCGAAGCGAGCCGCGCGGCGAAGAATTCTCCGCAGCACATATCCGCGGCCTTCGTTGGAGGGTAATGCACCATCGCCAATCGCAAACGTCAACGTGCGCACGTGGTCGGCAATGACGCGCATTGATATGTCGATTTCCAATTGCCGATTTCCGATTGTCGATTGAAGCGAACCGTTGTACGGCTGCTTGGTGATTTCGGAAATTCGTTTGATGATTGGCGTGAAGACGTCGGTATCGTAGTTGGAGTTCTTTCCTTGCAGCACGGCGCAGACGCGCTCGAAACCCAGTCCGGTATCGACGTGCTTGGAGGGAAGAGGAGTGAGCTTTCCGTTTTCATCGCGGTTGTACTGGATGAAAACGAGATTCCAAATCTCCATCAACTCCGGCAATCCGGCGTTGACCATGTCGGCGGTGGCGCTGCCGTTCGGCGTTCGGTCGATGTGGATTTCACTGCACGGTCCGCACGGACCGGTTTCACCCATCTCCCAAAAATTATCTTTCTCGCCAAACCGCAACACGTGCAACGGATCGATATCGGTTACCGTCTTCCACCATTGTTCGGCTTCGTGGTCATCCTTGTAGACCGTTGCCCACAACCGATTCTTCGGCAAGCCCCACACTTTTGTGAGAAGCTCCCACGCCCACTCGATCGCTTCTTTCTTGTAGTAGCCCGCCCGGCCGATACCGTCCGGTTCGGACGGGTCGCCGAACGACCAGTTGCCGAGCATCTCGAAGAATGTGTGGTGGTACGTGTCGCGCCCTACTTCTTCCAGATCATTGTGCTTGCCGCTGACGCGGATACATTTTTGCGTATCAGCCGCGCGCGAATAATCGCGTTTGCCGGCGCCGAGGAAGACATCTTTGAATTGATTCATTCCGGCATTCGTGAAGAGCAGCGTCAGGTCGTCGTACGGCACGACCGGCGCGCTCGGAACAATGGCGTGTTGCTTGGAGCGGAAGAATTCCAAAAAGCTATTGCGGATTTCGGATGATGTCATCTTGAAGCAGATCCCGACGCACTATGTGCCAGCAAGTTTCTCGCATCCTTGATTAACTTTTTTGATTCTTCAAGAATGGATTCATATTCAGCAATAGAAACCGATTCTGTTTTCCGTACTTTCGTCATTATTGCAAGGATTTGATCAACAATTGTTTTTGCATCCAGATTTTCCCGAACGCCCCTCTGAATGATCCTGTCGATTTGAACTTTGTAGTCATTCATGGCTCACTTCTCCTTTCTTTTGAGTTTTTCAAAAACCAAGGTCTGTGAAAGTTGTTTCAAAGCCTCATTCTCTTGGCGAAGCGTTCTTAGCTCATCAAGCGCACTGTTCATTCTTAGCATATTCACTTCGGTTTGATTTAACTTCTCTGAAGCAGTTGCAAATTCAAGTGGTCCCGCCTTGAGAGAATCTGAAAACAGAATCCTGTATGAAAGAGCCGTGAGCATAAATCCAAGAAGGGGAACCGCGCAAATAACCAGGGTACGCAAATACCCCAAAACAAGAGCGCTTTGAAAAAGTGTTTGTCCGATGCTATCTTTGGGTTGTTCTGCGAGAGTAGTTTGAAGCTCTTTCCAGTAGACTACACAAAATAGAAGTGCTATGACTTCCATAACTAAAAAGATAGCGACAATACTCGATGCAAGCTTCTTATTGTCCAATTTCATACGGCCTCCTTCTGCGCTTGATGTCATCACACTTCTATCTGTGTGTGCAGCGCGATTTCTTCCAGTACACTCGTAACACGGAGACAATCGTCCATCGTTCCTTCATACACGGCTGCCTTGCCCGTGGTGTGGACTTCCCACGCCCACGCTTCCGCCTGAGATGATGAACAAGCCGTTGCTTTGATGAGTTGACCGATCACTTCATCGAACGTGTGAACCTCGTCGTTGAAGAGGATGACCTTTGCCGGAGACTGAACGGCAACGTCGTTGTGCTGATCTACTTCGCCAAATGGATTTTGGAGTTGCTCTGCCATCGGAAACGAAATCGCCACAGGAATTTCTGCGGCGATTCTGTTAAATGATACTGAATTTTGGAGCGGCTTTCAAGGAAGTAGAAGCAGCATTCCGAAGGTTCTACAATCTTCGGAATGCTGTAACTCCTACGAAGGTTGGAGAGTCTACATATGTTTGATAATTGCGTCGCCAAATTCCGAGCACTTTACTTCTTTCGCTCCCTCCATCAGCCGCGCGAAGTCGTACGTAACGGTCTTGGAGGCAATGGCGCCGTTGAGTCCTTTCAGAATCAAGTCGGCGGCCTCAGTCCACCCCATGTAGCGGAACATCATCTCGCCGCTCAGCACCATAGAACCGGGATTCACTTTGTCGAGATTGGCGTACTTGGGCGCCGTGCCGTGCGTGGCTTCGAAGATCGCGTGGCCGGTAATATAGTTGATGTTGCCTCCCGGAGCGATGCCGATGCCGCCAACCTGTGCCGCGAGCGCATCGGACAGATAATCGCCGTTGAGATTTGGAGTGGCGATGACGTCAAACTCCTCCGGTCGTGTCAGCACTTGTTGCAATGTAATGTCCGCAATCGCATCCTTGATGACGATGCCGGCCCCCGGCTTGCCATCGGGAATTCGGCACCACGGTCCGCCATCGATTTCAGTTGCACCGAAGTATTCCTTCGCCACGTGGTAGCCCCAATCGCGGAAGGCCCCTTCGGTGAACTTCATAATGTTCCCTTTGTGCACCAGCGTAACGCTCTTTCGCTTGTACTTGATCGCGTAGCTGATGGCGCTGTGGATCAAGCGAACGGATCCGGAATAGCTGATCGGCTTGATGCCGATGCCCACCATCACGTCGGTGGGGAAGTTCGCGTTGCCAACGAGTTTCCAAAAGTCTGCCGACTTTTCTTTTGTGCCGAAGCGTATCTTCTCGAAATGTTTTGGGAATTCCTTCGCGAGGAAGTCGAGCACTTTCTGCGCATCGGGTGAGCCGCTTTTGTATTCGATTCCGGCGTAGATATCTTCCGTGTTCTCGCGGAAGATGACCATATTGACTTTTTCCGGATGCTTCACCGGCGACGGCACGCCCGTGAACCATTGCACCGGCCGCAAGCAAACATACAAGTCCAGCATTTGCCGCAGCGCAACGTTCAGCGAACGGATCCCGCCGCCGACGGGCGTTGTCAGCGGGCCTTTGATGCCGACGAGATATTCGTTGAAGGCGGCCAGTGTATCGTCGTGCAGCCACGTGTTCGGTCCGTACACGTCGTTAGCCTTCTGGCCCGCGTAAACTTCAAACCAAACGATATTCTTTTTTCCGCCGTACGCTTTTTGCACGGCCGAATCAAAGACGCGCTTTGAGGCGCGCCAAATGTCAGGTCCGGTTCCGTCGCCATCAATGAACGGAAGAATGGGGTTGTCCGGAACGCTGAGCTTGCCGTTCGCGGTCGAAATTTTTTGTCCTTCTTTCGGCGGAACTAACTTTACGTACTGAGCCATGATAGATTGGCCTCCTGTTCAACTGGTAGTGATGTTCTGTTTGATGAGCGCGGCGGTGCGATGCAGCTCACCGTCGGGATATTGCTTGAGTTTCAGCACGAACTGAATATTGTCATTGGCATAACGCGGCGTAATGTGCAAATGAAAGTGAAACACCGATTGTCCGGCAATGCGGCCGTTGTTGGTGAAGAGATTGTATCCCTGCAGATGAAATGACTGAACGAGCGCTTTAGCGACAATCTGTGCCGCATCGAGTATGTTGTGGAAGGATTCTTTGGGGAGTTCCAGAAAATCCTTACAGTGTGCTCTGGGAACAATGAGCGCGTGGCCGAAGTGGATTGGATTGATATCGAGAACAGCTACGGCGTGTTCGTTTTCGTAGAGGATTTCGGCAGGGAGTTCCTTAGCGAGAATCCTGCAAAAGAGACAGTCACTCATGAGTGCTCAAACGCTGCATTGATGCTGAATCAATCTATGTATTATTGGATTGAAAAACAAAATGCCGTGCGCGTTGCCATTGGTTTCATCTTGCTTATCGGGATACGGTTTGGTATATTTTTTCGCAAAATTATATGTCCCACCACGAATAGAGCACAGAAGGAACTTTCATGAATCGCCATTTTCTTGTTTGGCTCACTGCCGCTCTTCTTGCGTCGCTGGTCTTCCAAGGATACCAGTGCGGCTCGCCGGAATTCACCGGAGCAAAAGTCTACATCCAACAAAAGAACTATAAAGAAGCCATTCGGCTGCTCGAACAAGAGGTGCAAAAAAATCCGAGCAACGAAGAGGCGTGGTACATGTTGGGCAGTTTGAAAGCCGAGAATAGCGACTATCTGGGAATGAATCTTGCTTTCGATTCCGCATTGAAGATCGACAACAAGCACTCGAGGGATATCAAGCAGACTCGTTTTAACAAATGGGGTTCGCACTTGAACAATGCCGTTGGTTTGATGGACAAGGCATCCGGTGATTCCTCGCATGCGTACTATGATAAGGCCATTGGTGAATTTCAGAAAGCCATTGCGGCTTGGCCGGATACGTCGTTGAGCTACCGTTACTTAGGATATGCATACAGCAACAAGGGGGATCTGGAGGGCGCGTTGAATGCTTACCGTCAAGCATGGGATCGCGGCAAGGATGCAGACGCTCTCAAACGTATTGGCCGCATTTATCTCCAGCGTGGAGTTGAGTTGCGTTCAAAGTTCGAGACCGACAATGCTACGCCGTTGCGGGAAATGAAGAGCGTCGCAAGCGTTCAAAAAGGGATGAAGAAAGTGGATGTGATGCACAATCTCGGTGCGCCGGATAATGTCAAGAAAGGACCGAGGGACGCCAAGAAAGAGGACTGGGCATACAAGAACTTCAACCTTACCGTTTCTCTTGAAAACGATGTTGTTGCTGCGACGACGTTTTCGAGGCCCTACAAACCAAGCATAGACTCGACCCAAATGAAATTGGCGCTGGTGGAATTCGGCAAGTCCGTGGAGGCGCTTGAAGTGGCAAAGAATGAGGATGCAAAAGACAACGAAATTCTTACGCTCCTTCTCCAAGCGTACGTGGAATCGAACAAGATCAAGGAAGCAATTACAACCTTCAAGCAGGCGGTAGCGAATGAACCGGGCGAAAAAAGAAATCATTACCTGCTGGGAGTCTTGTACCGCACCGACAACGATTTCCAACCCGCTATTGACGAATTCAAGAAGGCAATCGAAATTGATCCGGCATATACAGACGCCGCGTTCGAGGTCGGTGCCACCTACTATAACTGGGGGGTAGATATACTTCATACTGCACAGGATAAGGGTCAAGATCCGCCGCCGACGTACAAGGAGAAGTTCCAACAAGCCCTGCCTTATCTTGAAACGGTTGCAGAGACAAAGAAAGACGATGCGCAGGTGTGGGAAACGCTCGGCACTATCTATGCGCGTCTTGGCATGTCGGACAAAGCGCTCAAAGCATTGAATCGAGCCGACAAGATTCGAAAAGGAGACTAACCATGAGTGAGCAAGTTCAGCAGCAGCAAATCAATGTGGAACTGGGTGAGAAAGAGGCGGAAGGGATTTACTCGAATCTGGCCATCATCACACACTCGCCGGCGGAATTCGTCATCGACTTTACGCGAGTACTGCCCGGAGTTCCCAAAGCCAAAGTACACGCGCGCATCATCATGACGCCGCAACACACCAAGATGTTGATGAATGCGTTGAAAGATAACATCGACAAGTACGAAAAAAAGTTTGGCGAGATCAAACTTGTCGGAGAAATTGGCGGTGGACAGATGTTCGGTTTTCAGCCGCCGCCGAGCGAAGGCAGAATCCATTAGATAAATCCCGTTAGAAAACTCACACGCGGGGTATTAGACCCCGTGTTCGTAAGATTTGGAATGAGGGTGACCAAAAAGTTCAAGTTGTCATTCTGCTTCTTTTTAGACAGCCTCATTTTCTAACGGGATAAATCTAAACACCATAGTGAGGAAAAAGCCGACGAGGGTTCCTTGCCGGTTTTTTTGCTTGTGAGGTGAAGCACGTTAAAGCCGCGCATTCTTGACAATAGCAAGGGGGGTGGCTATATTGCCAGCGCTTCAACAGAACTCAAGAGGTCATTGAACATTACCCAAAGGTTCACGATGAAAAAGATTTCGGCTGTTCGTCGAAAGGTACTCATCGCATTGCTGCTGGCGCCCAGTATGTTTCTTGCGTGGCAGTGCATTGAGAGTCCGGAGAGTTTCATCGCTCCCTCGTCCGACATCAAGCTCAGCATTCCACTGGCCGATATTAAGCGGACGGTCTATGATATGTTCACGAAAGACACGTCCCGAGTCAAGGTCTCGGCTGCCGACAATAGTTATTATTTTGACGACATTCAGGCAGGCGTTCCTTCCGGCATCGACACGTTGAAGGCGCAAGCATCGCCCACAAGCAACCAAGTAACGCTGGGGCGGTTTTCGGTGCCCGGACTCGCATCGACCAATCAGCAAGTAACACTTACACAATTGGGACTTACAGCTATAACAGTCCCTTCCGGAGTACCTTTCCCAGGAAGTTCGGTCACATTGCCATCAACAACAATTGACCAATCGACCCAATTTGATTTCGTGCAAATCTTTTCTGGAACGCTAACGCTTTCGATTACAAACAACCTGCCGTTACAGGTCAATTTCACTCAGCCGTTGGTATTGAAGAACAACAAAACTACCGCGCCAGTAGACACATCGGTGATTGCATCGTTCAATATCGGTTTGGTTGACTCACTCAAGTCAAAGACAGTTCAGGTTGACCTTGCCGGAAAGTTTCTTCGCGGCGCACTCCGAACAGGAGCTTTAGGATTCTCTACTGTTACACGCACGGGGCCATTTACGATCCAATCAACCGCCGGACTTTCATTTGGCTTCTCAACAACAAGCCTTGTTGCGGATAGCGCCTCAGCAGTAATTCCAAGCCAACCGGTTGCCTCCTTCACCGATTCGTCGATCACGGTTGATGACTCAGTCAATGTGGTCAGCGGAACGTTTAAGGGGGGGCTTTTTCAAGCGAAGGTCACGAACAACCTTGGCATCAACGTGGGCGTGAGGTTGAAGTTCAGCAATTTCGTGAGCACGGCTGTGAAGGATACGTTTACCGTCGACCGGGCAATTTCCCCCAAGACAGCTCTCATCGTGCCGGTCAGAATGGACACGATTCAGATCATCAACGGCACAAGTGCCAGCAAGGGCACGACCATGCGTTTCTCCGCCAGCATTTACACAATCAATTCTGGTACGGCAAAAGCATCGGTCACTCTGAATGACTTTGTCAAGGCCGAGTTTCTGCCGCAGCAGCCGTTTGTCATCAAATCCGTGACGGGGAAAATCAAACCGACGCCGCTTGTTATTGCATCAGGCGCCAGCGGAGCGAATCTCGGCGATGCATCTTCAAGATTCCAAGGTCAATTCACGTTCGATTCTGTTCGCATCGCTGTCGACTTGGGAATGACCGGCGGCTATCCGGTGAAATACAACATGCGTCTGGTTGCCGTCAACCGGAAAACCGGGGCGAAGGATTCGCTTACCTTACCCGCTCCTCTTGGTCAAGGCGCTGACACAACGCTGTATCCCAACGTCGGCAACTTTGCATTTACCCGCATTCAGTTAGGAAATTCACAAGGGCTGAATCAGTTCCTGTCGAAGTTTGTCCCGAATTTTCCCGATACGTTCTACATTCGCGGATCGGCAATGATCAATCCTGCGTTTGGGTCATCCACCATCTATGATTCGACCAAACTGTACACGCGGGTCAATGTCTACTTCCCGCTCAAGATCGGTATTGTCAACGGGAGCGCAAGGGATTCGATCTCATTGCCCAAAGGGAATTTCCAGGATCTCGCAAAGTCTGTTAAGAGCGGCAAGATCAATCTCGAATTGGAAAACGGGATACCGTTGCAACTTGTGTTCCGTGCGCAACTCAGAGGAAAGCTGACACCCAGCAGTTCCTATCGAACGTTACTGACACTGCCTACCACGGGAGATTCGCTTTTCATTCTGCCGGCGCAGGTGGACGCCAATGGTAACACCACAAGTCCACGCTATTCGAGCTTTGCCTTCCAGCTGTCGGATTTTATGAGGAAGAGAGATTCAACGCTCAAGTTGAATGACGCCGAGTTGTTCAACCTTGCGGATTCGCTCTACTTCCAGATCGGCATCATAACGTCGTCGGATAATAATGCGAAGACAGTGAAGTTGCGGCAGACGGATTACTTGCGGACGCGGATGTCGGCAAGCCTCATCTATACAGTGAATAAGCCGTAAGGGGGACGACGACCATGAAAACAAGAATCCTATTTGTTCACCTCCTGCTCTTTTCAGTTGCCATTGTTGCGTCGGCTGGCGACCCCAATATCCGTGGCAGCGCTATGGCTCGCACGGCTGTGGCAACATCGCGCAGCATCGAAGCGTTCGGCATCAATCCCGCCAACCTTGCAATTCCTGACCGTGGTTTCTTGGCGTTTGGTTTGGCGCCCACGAGTTTTCGCGTGAGCACGGAGTTGTTCAGCTACGATATTTACAAGAACTACTTCACCGGCGTTCCCGGTCCCAATGGCGAACGCACGGCAAAATATCTAACGGACGATGACAAGAACACCATTATGTCGATCTTGCCCGATCTGGCGCAGACGCGATTTGAGATTGAGACGACTCCCATTTCTCTGTGGCTGCAACTCGGAAAGATCGGCACGCTGGGGTTTGCGGTGACCGAACACTTTGGCTTCATTCCGACGTTGAACAAGGATTTTTTCCGAGTCGTGATGTTCGGGTTGCCGGAAGAGACCATTCTCTACAATTTTGACGGTACCGGTTTTAGCGCGTGGTTGTATCAGGAATACAATTTTTCGTATGCGCGGGAAATCCCGCTTTCCCTGTGGGTGTTCAAAGATCTCTATGCTGGGTTCTCCGTGAAGTTGATACAAGGGTACGGCGTGCTTGAAACACCGCTCTATAAGTCTTCCTTCGGAACGACGCTTACGCCAGCATTGGATCCTGCCCGCGGTTCTACGTATCCCAAACTTGTCGGCAACTTCAACTTCTTGTTGCGACGCTCGGGCATTGACCTGTTTGACGAGAGCAAGAAATCCAGTTCCGACGGATTGCCGGAGCCGGCGGGGACCGGAACCGGCATTGACTTCGGTCTTTCATCCGAGTTGGATTACGGTATCCGGGTTGCCGCAAGCGTTACGGACATTGGCAAGATTGATTGGACGAAAAACATTGTCGAAACCTCCGGCCGCGGCTCTGTGGGCATTGACAACCCGTTCAACACATCCGGCACCGACAGTCTCAAGGACGCGATTAAAGGCGAAGAACATCCGGGTCAGCCGTTCTCTACCGATTTGCCGACGAGGATACGTGTGGGTGTGTCGATGCAGTCGGAGTTGGTGCCGTTCCTCAAATGGTTCCCCGGCAAAGTGCTTCTTGCGGCGGATTACACCCAAGGCCTCAACGAGTCGATGGGCAACACGACGAAGCCGCGCGTATCGCTTGGAGCGGAGTGGCGGATCATTCCGTTGCTTCCATTGCGTACCGGTTTTGCATTCGGCGGCGGCGATGTGCCGCGGTGGGCATTTGGCTTTGGCTTGGATGTGTGGGTGCTTGCGTTGGATGTGTCGGTGGAAAACTTCGGCATGCTGTTCAGCCCGGAAAAGTTTCAGATGTTTCAACTTGGCGCGGGCTTGCGCATCCGAATCTAACGGCACGTTCGGTCAGAACCAATCGCG
This sequence comes from Ignavibacteriales bacterium, assembly GCA_016218005.1. Classification (GTDB taxonomy): domain Bacteria; phylum Bacteroidota; class Ignavibacteria; order UBA10030; family UBA10030; genus JACRFF01. Next base: position 25 of record JACRFF010000117.1, on the reverse strand, counting down.
GCTGAGGATGACCTCTTCAACCGCG
>JACRFF010000113.1 GCA_016218005.1 Ignavibacteriales bacterium | reverse complement strand
GACGCGGTCCTTGACGATGCCGCGAATCTGGTACCCGCTTATTTGGAGATTCGCCGGGGCTGTCAGTGGACGTTCACAACCCGGAATCAAGAAGAGAACAAACAACATGCCGATGACTGCTCGGAAAGTCATAGAAGTTGCGCGGCGGCTATTTGACAACAGCTATCTTCACAACGGCGGCGTCCGCGAAGCCGCTCCCGCTCGCTTCGATCCGCGCAAGATAGATTCCCGTCTGGATGCCTGTTACATCCCACGTCATCTCGTTGTCGCTTCCCCCCACCCCGGTTCCGTACAGCTCGGTAACTTTCGTTCCGGCGACGTCATAGATACGGATGGTAACGTTGGCGTCGCGGGCAACATAAAAACGGATCTGCGTGGAATTGCCGTACACCGGATTCGGCCAGTTGTATGCTCGCGTCTTCGGAAAATTTTCCGATGAAATCGGCGCGGTGATGCCTTGAAACTTTTTTGAGGCCGAACTGTGCTGAGCATCTCTGAACCGCTGCGGCCACGCGAGAAGACTGCTCGTTCCGGGATTGGCAATCTGCCACGCTTTGACTGCACCGGAAGGAGCGGAGCAAACAAGCAACAAGTTCCCTCCAGCCAGATTCTGCAAAAGCGCCGGCGTTGTATTCGATGCATCCAATATCGCAGATGAAAATTCAGTCAAGATTTTTCCGCGTGAAGAGATAACATTCAAGACGCCGTTTTCAAGCACGGCAACGAGTTCATACTGTTGGTCATTGTTCAGATCGGCGGCCAGCAGTTGCGCTGAAGCTGCCATCGGTCCGCCTGAGCCGGACTGAAGCGTGGCGGGGAATCCATCAAGCATTACTCCGTTCGTATTGAGGGCGATAATTTTATTCCCGCACGTGAATACCACATCCTCGGACCCGTCGAGGTCAAGGTCAAGCACGATAGGTGCGGATGCGTTTCCCAACCACGGCTTGATCGAAACGCGCCTCATAAAACTCAACGACTGCGAGAAGTAATAGCAATCGCCGTTCAACGTGTCGAGCACCGCAACGAACGCACTTCCGGAGACTGCATAGCCCGACACCGGATGACCGAATGAATAAGAACTGCCGGCCAAATCATTGTAGATTGCACTGGGGGTGAGAGCAATGATGGGATTCGTTCCGCTTGCCGCACGCACCACGGTAACCATTCTGGCGCTTTCATTCGATGGCTTCCACACGGAAGCAACCGCCGCTGTTTTGATGTCGACGTAGTTCAACGTTCCGTCTTCCGCTGCCAGCACCAAGAACTTATCCACAACGGGCGGCGCTATAATTTTTTTGTGAAGATTCAACGTTGCAGCCGTTACCGACTCGTACACCGAATCTGCATTGGCATCGATAAGTTTGGCAATGCTTACGACGCTGTCTTTCACGCCGATAACATACGGTCCGGCGGCGTCAAACGTGGGGAGAAAATTTCCTGCACCGGTAGAGAGAAATCCGGAACCATTCAACGTTTTGCTTCTGCCATCGGCAAAGAAAACGAAGAGACTGTCTCCTTTCGACACGAATACGCCGTTGTCAAACCATTGCGGAGAGTTGTCCGTGTTCGATGCACCGACCGACCGCGCAAAGGAACTTACGGGAAAAATTG
>JACRFF010000112.1 GCA_016218005.1 Ignavibacteriales bacterium | reverse complement strand
GTTTGACCCCGCCGTATCGACGTAGACATTGGGACACGCCTTCCCCACCTCCAACAATTCTTCAAACTTGCCTGCGCCGAAATTCGGAATAATGAAACGAATGCCGTTGAATTTTTGTGCTACAGGAATTAAATCCTTCGGATTGGCAAATACCTCGTCCGTTACCGTCGGTATGCCGGCGTAGTCGCGCGGTCGAATGATCAGTTTGCCAAAGTGGACAAACACCAGCCCGCGGACTTCCTGCACCAAGTTGTACAGCGGATACAGCCACTCATCATTGACGCTGATGTGATAGAGCGAAGGGTAGAGGAGAACGCCTTTGAGTTTATCCTGCTTCAACCGCTTCTCCGCATTTTCCATAAGCACATTGGAGTTGGGGTCAACGGCAAACATGCCGGCAAAACGATTGGGGAATGCCTGCACCGCCTTCGCAACCGAATCCTCATCGCCAGGCATACTGCCAAAGAGCATCAATCGCTCCAGCTTCCATTTGTCGATTATATCGATCCAGCGTTTGGCAAGCTGGGCTGGGTCCTCGCCAGGAATTTCGATATGACCTTTTGCGGCCAGATTGCGCAATTCGGTGTTGACGTCTGCTCGGTTCGGCTTCTGCTTGACGAGAAACTTGAAGAACGAGTTCGAATAAAAATGAACGTGCGCGTCGAATATTTTGAACAAGCCGATCATTGGATTCAGTAGAGGGAAATCGGGGGAACGGCGGGTATGAGATTACGCTCGTGCCCCATGTTGAATAACCGTTCGAGCGCCTTTTTGCCCCGCGTGCCCATATCGACGGTTAGCTCGCTGACATACATCTTTACGAACTTAGCGCCAAGCTCTTCGCCGATACCGCGTCCGTACTGAAGTGCGTAGGGAATCGCTTGCGACTGGTGCGTGTAGCCGAAGTGAATGCTTTGCTTTAGCCCGTGCGAAAGTTTCCGCGCAAGGTCTTCGCCGAGGTCTTTGCGTACAACATCCAGACCTAACGGCAAGGGAAGACCATTGAATCGCTCAGCCCAAAGCTCGCCGAAATCCAAAATCTTGTTGAATCCCATCTCACGATACGTGATCTGCCCTTCGTGGATGAGTAAGCCGGCGTCAAACTCGCCGGATTCAACGCGGTCAAATATCTCATCGAAGGGAACATCCGTGTTTGAAATTCCATCGGTGAAAATCTTGAATAACAACGTTGCGGTGGTCAGCTTACCCGGTGTAGCGACTCGTTTGCCTGCAAGTTCGCTCAGCCGGCTGTATTTCTTGGAGACGAGGACGGGGCCGTATCCTTCTCCCATACTTGCGCCCGTCGTCATGATCCAATACTTATCTGCAACGTACGCATACGCGTGCGCTGAAATCGCCGTTACTTCTAATTCTCCTTTCATGGCACGCGCATTCAGTGTTTGGATATCTTCGAGCTGATGCGCAATTGCAATTCCATCAAGCTTCACTTTTCCGGAAGACAATCCGTAAAACATAAATGCGTCGTCGGGGTCAGGACTATGGCCGACGTGAATGATTCGATCAGTCATGCTGTGCTTTCTCTGCTACATACGCCGTGGCAATACCGAAGGTCATCCGGTGCTGTGAGCAATGCGTGTACCCGACCTTGGTGAGAATGTCCAAAAATTTTTGGTTGTCGGGAAACGCCGCCGCAGTTGTGGGAAGATATTCGTATGCAGAACGATTTCGGGAAATCCAGCCGCCAATGACAGGCAAGAGCGTTTTGGAATACCATCGGTATGCTTGCGCAACGGGAAACGTTCGCGGAGTGGAGAATTCAAGAACGACCGCAACTCCGCCGGGGCGCAGCACACGAAGCATTTCCGCAAGTCCAATTTCAAGGTTCTCAAAATTTCGGACGCCAAAAGCGACGCTTACTGCATCGAAAGTATCATCGGGAAACTCAAGCCATTCTGCAATGCCTTCCTCAAGAGAGATGGTTGCATCAAGACCACGCTGCGCGATTTTCCTTTTTCCGATGGCAAGCATGTTTGGCGAGAGATCGACGCCGATGATGTGTTTAGGATTCAGCTTGGCGGCCTCAATCGCGAGGTCGGCGGTTCCCGTCGCCACATCCAAAATATGCTTAGGGCGATAGGGTTGAAGAAGTTGAATCGCTTTTCGTCGCCAATACACGTCGATTCCTGAACTGAGCAGCCGATTCAGAAAATCATAGCGATATGCAATAGCGTCAAATAACGCTTGAACGTAGTGGCGGTCGTAGGCCGACCGCTTGCCGTTGAAATTGTGTTCTGTGCTTGCCAATGCGGATGAATTCATAATGGATTAAACCAAAAGCGCTGGAAAATATAACCAAGAGTGCTCATTTTTCCAATGACAAAAGGCTGTCGTGTTCTCTTCGTGCCGCTCGCGGTTGAATCACGCTCAAGTTTGAGCTATTTTCACTTCACCATTTCTGAAAACACGAATGTTCATCGATTCCCACGCCCATCTGTTTGCATCAGAGTTTGCCGACGATCTTGAGGAAGTTCTAAGACGAGCGGCGTCCGTTGGCGTCGATTCGATTGTCGTACCGGCAACCGATATTGATACGAGCAAGCAAGCAATCAGATTGGCAGAAAAATATCCCAGCGTGTACGCGTGTGTTGGCTATCATCCTCACGAGGCAAGCAAAGCTGAAGCAACGTTGCTTGAAGAGATCGAACGACTCAGTGAGCATCCCAAGGTGGTTGCCATTGGTGAAATCGGTCTCGATTATTTTTATGACTTCGCTCCGCGCAACCGGCAGCACGACATCTTCAAGGCGCAAGTCGAGATGGCAATTCGTCGTAACCTGCCAATTGTCGTGCATACGCGGGATTCAATTCCCGACTCGATTCGGATTGTGCGTGAGGCGGCAGCCGCGAATCCGCAATGGCGCGAACATCTTCGCAATGCCAAAGGGCATCTACCTGCGCCGCGAGGGGTATTCCATTGTTTTGCGGGTTCAGCAGAGGAGGCGAAAGAATTATTCCGTTTTGGATTTTACGTTTCCTATCCGGGTATTGTGACGTTCAAGAAGTCGAATGCGGTTAGCACATTGCAGCAAACGGGATTCGATCATATCCTCATCGAAACAGATTCACCTTACGTAGCGCCGGTTCCACTGCGCGGTAAACGGAACGAGCCGGCCAACGTCAAGATCGTTGCAGAACGCATCGCAGAAGTTTTTGGTGTGCCGGTAGAAGACATTGCACGCACAACCGCATTTAACACGAAGCGTTTGTTTCAGATCCCTCCCAGCGACGCCCCACGCATTACATACACGCTCAGGAACTCGCTCTATTTGAATATCACCACGCGTTGCAATGCCGATTGTTGGTTCTGTGATCGCAAAGGAGATGCGGTGGTGAAGGGTTATAATCTTGCGCTCGAACGTGAACCGACCGTCGAAGAAGTGATCCAAGCCATCGGCGATCCGAGACGCTATGATGAAATCGTGTTTTGCGGATATGGCGAGCCAACCATTCGCTGGGAAGAAGTCAAGGCGATTGCGGGATGGGTCAAGCAACGCGGCGTGCGCGTACGACTCAACACCGATGGCCACGGTAACATCATACAAAAGAAAAACATTGTTCCCGAATTGCTTGGCCTCATCGATGAAGTATCCATAAGCCTCAATTCTTCGGACCCCAATCAGTATGCTACGATGATGAATATTCCCAGCGAACCGTACTTTGGGGCGATGGTTGAATTTGCCAAAGCCTGCATTCAGTCCGGCGTGGCGACGACCATGACTGTGGTAAACCTACCTGAAGTCGACAATGAAAAAGCAAAACAATTCACCGAACAAGTGATCGGAGCCCAATTCCGTGCGCGACCATACTTCTAATCAATCGTACATCGTACAATTGCTGTTGCTGTGCGTGGCGATCACGCTCTGCACATTCACTGTTGCGCTTTCGCAGAGATTAAGCGCGGCGGAGAGAGAAATCCTTACGTTGCAAGACCAGCGCTCGCTTGGCGAAGGAAAGCTGGTGCAATACTTAAAGCATCGCGACAAAAAGCTGCGGCTTTCGGCGGCGATTGCGATCGCGAATATCCAAGATTCATCGGCGCTCGAGAGTCTTCTTCCGTCGCTTCATGATCCCGATGCCGGCGTGCGACAAGGGGTAGCACTTGCAATCGGGCAAATTGGGTCAACTTCATCCGGCTTAGCGTTGCTGAGCGCACTCAAACAAGAACGCGACCCGGTGGTCCAAGGCCGATTGCTTGAAGCCATAGGCCGGTGTTGCAATGTCTTAGTACTGGACTCGCTCATTGACCATTGCCGGAGGCCGAGAGTTCTCTTGCCAAAGAAAGATATTGCGTTAGCGATTGCGCGGGCGGCGTTGCGCCAAGTGAAAACGGAATCTGCTATCTGGTATGCCTTCGACCTCTTGAAAATTTCCGACGACGACGTTCGATGGATGGCCCTGTACAGCTTGTGGCGTTGCGCTCCCAACGGTTTGATCGATGTCGAAATCGCCAAGCGTGCAAAACTTTTGGCAGAACAATGTTCCAACTCCAGCACGGAGGTGAGATCGAATCTCGCCACATTGTTCGGTCGTTCTAAAGCGAGCGCGGCGGTAAGTTTGTTGAAAGAATTAGCACGCACCGAAGAGCGCCGCAATGATTGGCGAGTGTCGGTGCAAATTGTCAGGGCCTTGGCGGCTCAAGTTTCGGCCAACGGCGAGTTGCTTCCGTTCATTGTGCGTTCTCTCGATAGCCGAAACGATCACGTTGTTATCGCTTGCCTGCAATCTCTTTCTGGAATTTCGTCAACGGTCATTCATGGCACAACCAGCGATTCTCTTTTAGGAATGAAGCTCAATCGGTTTGCACAGACAACTTCAGAGGCCGAGCTTGTGCGTGGCGAGGCGTTCGTGGCGCTTGGAAAACATTATCCCGATGCTCTCTCAAAGCTGACGTACCTGCTTGCAGATAAACAGCTTTCCCTGCGCGTCAAGGCAAAACTGATCGAAGGAATATCGATGCAAGTTGCGCCGAAAAATTTTCAGCTTATCCAGCAGTACCTTGATGACGATTCAGTCAGAACGACGATGGCGGCGTGGGATTTTATAAAAAGGATTACGAGCACGGCGGGATTGAAAATTTTGCGCCGAGATTCGATTCTCTGGAAAACAATTCCCCAAACAATTCTTGAGAAGATGAAACACGCGCTTGCGATGCACGATATGGCTATCACGACCGTTGTGGCGAATGCGTTCGCTGATACCGGCTTTGCTCGCCTGTTCTCTGGTGAGCAGCGGCTGGGGGTGGTTGTTCCAGAATTTATCAATGCGTATAAAAAACTCAAGAGTCCGGATGATGTAGAGGCGATGCAGGCGGTTCTGGAAACGCTGGGGAAAATCGGAAACGCAGATTGTATCGCAACTCTGGAATCCGCGTTACGTGATCCCGACAGAACTGTCGCTCGGCAAGCCGCAGAAGCGTTGAAGCGTGTTACGGGCAACAACTACGATACGCTGGTTGCGAAATCAACAAAACCCATCTACACTGATTATGATTGGCCGACACTGGAAAGTATCAAGCTGAACCAGCAAGTAGAAATCCAAACGGATAAAGGGGTGATAAGAATCTTGCTTCTGAAGGAAGCCGCCCCGTTCACCGTACTGAGCTTTGTGAAGTTGGCGCAGAAAGGTTTCTACAACAGACTCTTGTTTCATCGTGTTGTGCCGAATTTTGTCATTCAGGGCGGAGACCCGCGGGGCGATGGCTGGGGCGGTCCGGGGTACGCCATTCGATCGGAGATTGGATTGGTGAACTATCAGCGCGGAAGCTGTGGTATCGCAAGCGCAGGAAAAGATACGGAAGGCTGCCAGTTCTTCATCACGCACGCACCGACGCCGCATCTCGATGGCAGGTACACCATCTTCGCGAAGGTCGTGAAAGGAATGAACGTCGTTGACAAAATGCAGGTAGGCGATACAATTGTTTCGGTTCGTCTCGTCAACTAATCATGACTAACGACGCCGGTATTCCTGATAGGTCGAAAGATGTTCTTGGTCGGCGGAACCGAGCCGATCATAAACAGACTTATCACTTGCGCTCAAAAAACTATCGGCAACCTCTTTGTATTTCGTGTCGAAGAATTGCTTCACGAATACGCTGAGCGAATTCTGCAACCGACGCACTTGATTGATGCTTTCGACAGCGTGCAGGATGTTCTCCTGAGCTTTCTTCTCGTCTGTGTTCAGAAGGTCGAGACCATCGAAATAGTAATTGTTGAAC
>JACRFF010000011.1 GCA_016218005.1 Ignavibacteriales bacterium | reverse complement strand
TGCGCTCCTGATAACTGAAATACCCTGTGTGTGAACCTGGCAGGTGTCCAGGAGGTATTCGTATGACAATCGGTGCAGGTCCTGCTGAAGGTGTTTGTAATGTGTGATGTAGATGTAACACTCTCATATTTTGTCGTAGCAACTCCTGCTGCTGAATGACAGTTGTTGCAGGAGCTGTTAGTGGTCCCTGCCGGTATGGTCTTTCCGGCAATGTGACATTCCGAGCATAAGGTCCTCAGCGCTGAATGGGCGCCTGTAAATGTGAAGCCTGAATGAGTATAGGCAGTCACATTAGACCATGAGCCTGTTGTAGAATGACACGATGCGCAGGTGCGGGGATATGCTGACGACACATGGTTTGGAGCCGATTGATAATTAGCCGAATGACATGCATTACAGTTGTCCTGGGACACCCCCGCGTATGAGCCTGGGTAGCCGTTAGAGTGACAAGCAGTACAGGTAAGAGTGCTGTGTATACCACTAAACTGAAAGCTCCGGTGTGTATATCTGGCAGGTGTCCAGGCGGTATTTGTATGGCAATCTGCGCAGGTCCTGCTGAAACTGTTTGTTACGTGTGAAGGTGAGGTAACGCTCTCATATTTTGTCGTTGCAACTCCTGCCGTTGAATGACAGTTGTTACAGGCGTCGTTTGTGGTCCCTGCTGGTATGGTCTTGCCGGTGATATGACACTCTGTACAGGTGGTCTTTATCGTTGCATGTGCCCCGTTGAATGTAAATGATGTATGTGTGTATGCCTTAACATTAGACCATGAGCCGGTTGTCGAATGACACGCAGTGCAGTCATGAGGATACCCCCCGGAAACATGGTTCGGGGCTGATTGGAAGAAGGCCGCGTGACATGTATAACAATGATCACTTGCAACACCCGCGATGGTCCCAGGGTATCCGCTCTGGTGGCAATTGTTGCAAGTCAGTGTGCCGTGAACACCGAGAAACTGGAAACTCTTATGTGAGTACTTTGCGTTTGACCATGTGACCTCCGTATGGCAGGTTGTGCAAATCCTGTCAAAGTTGTTTACTGAATGCGATGGGTCTGATGCCTTCTCATAAGAAGTTGCGGAAGCCACGCCTGATATGACATGGCAATTATAACAGTCGCTCTCTGTCGTGCCGGCGGGCACCGACGCGGAAGACGCGTGGCATGTTTCGCAATCACCCTTCAGAGATGCATGAGCCCCCAGAAAGCTAAACGAATCGTGACTGACTGATACCTGCTCCCATGTGCCTGATGTCTGATGGCATTCCGTGCAATCATGAGGGTACATGGATGTTGCATGATTAGGCGCCGACTGATAATCTGCCTGGTGACATACAAAACAATCTGTGGGTGTATTCCTGTAATTCCCGTTTTTATGACAGTCCGTGCAGTCCGCTTTTCTGTGACCACCTACAAGACTGAACCCGACGCCGGTGTGTTTGAAATCCGGGGGAATCCACGACTGTTGCCTGTGGCAGTCTCCGCAGAACCG
>JACRFF010000110.1 GCA_016218005.1 Ignavibacteriales bacterium | reverse complement strand
TTTTCCCGTACCGACTGAGTGACGCAGCCTTTTCACGCGCAATTGACGCTTGAGAAAACTCAGGAAAGCCTTTGTCTGCATCGGTCGCTTCAGTGTCCCAATAATTCCCATGCCGTATTCGGTGCTGAAATTTTCGAGAGGATAGACGTCGAATGCAACTTCTTCGTAAGGATGCGCCGACTTCAAAGCGCTCACGACTTCATTCACCTTCCACTGATCGACGATCATCTCGAGTCGCACTTCCGGCAACTGCTCCAACTGTTCCTTGCTGCCTCTCGCCGGGGCTGTAAGCTCGTTGCCGCGAAACGATCCTGTGCCTGACATCGCGAATGAACAGTGGTCGTAGTTACCGATGATTCCCGCTCCGGCCTTTGCCATCGCCTCGCGCACCGCCGCGACACGATCTTCCGGGACAAACGTCACGACTTTTCTCTGCACCTGATAGCTTCGCTGCAGGAACTCAACCTTTTCCAGACCCAATGCTTCCGCAATTGCGAAGCTTGTTCCCCCACGAGTGAAATCAAGATTCGTGTGGGCGGAGTATAAATTCATTTTCTGCGCAATCAGCTCGTGAACGAGCCGCCCTACGCTATCATGTTTCGTGATCGACTTTGGCGGGCGAAACAGGAGAGGATGATGACTGACGATGAGATTTGCCTTTTTCCGTTTCGCCTCACGAACTACCTCCAGAGTGCAATCAAGGCACACAAGCACGCCTGAGACTTCATCCTCGGCATCTCCGACCTGAAGTCCGACGTTGTCGCGCTCCCACGCAATTTGTTGGGGCGCCCACGCCGCAATCAGCCGGTGTATGTCGCGTACTCTTGTCAAGTATTCGCCCTTTGGACAAAAAAAGTGTCCCGCTTCTTGGGCGGGACACTTCTGTGCTAGTCGTTAGTACTTCTCACAAGGTATTTCATCGGGGCGTCTGCCTTGACAATCGGCATGTTTCGCACTACCCTCACCATAATATTCACGGAACACAAAATTCACTGATGCAATATAGATAGAGAGTGCCAGAGATGCAAGTCGCGTGAAGAGCCTGCTCTCGACGCTCACTTGGTAAATTCAAACTTCTCGAAATTGATATCGCGTAGTTTGGTGATCTCCTTTTCGACAATGGCAATGTTGTTGTCCAGGTCTTCGACCAGTTTCTTTTCGTTGCTCGGCAATTGCTGACGCAGCAGAATGTCTGTTGAGATCTTGATTGCCGCGAGCGGGTTGTTGAACTCGTGACAGACCGTGACGACAAGTTCCTTGATCGCGTCGGTCTTCTTTTTCATGATGAGTTCTGTCTTCTGTTGCTCGGCAATTTTTCTTTTCAGATAGACACGCTCTAGAATGTTGACGATGGTTCGCGGCAGAACAGAATCGATCGCCTCGTCTTTGATCATGTAATCTTCGACGCCGAACTTCATTACTTCAATGGCCAGCCGGAAATCGCGGTTTGAGGTGAGAAGGATGATCGGGATATCGAACTTCTCTTCGCGAATTTCTTTTGTCACTTCCAGACCGTTCTTTTCGGGAAGATAGTATTCGATGATGATCATGTCGATCGAGGGATTCTTCCTCAACTCGGCAATTGCTTCGGCGCCGTCCTGCTTCCAGACGACGTTGAAGCGTTTTCCCTGGAATTTGGAGAGAAGATGTTGAGCCACCGCCATGTAGCTGGTATCGTTATCGACGAAAAGTATATTGATAATCTCAGGGGTTTCCATGTGCCATTTTCTTGTTGTCAAGCGTCCACTTCAAGTTACCATAACTTGCTTTGATTTGCAATGCGCTCAGCTCTTCTGAATTTCGACTGAGGGAAGGCGTGAGCAGTGCTTCGATTAGCAATCACCCGCCAGCTGTCAACTGTTCGGGGGCGACCGCCTGCCTGCCGGCAGGCCTTTGAGACGAGGTGGATTGCTCCGCCTGCCTGACGGCAGTCAGGCTTCGCGCCATGCAATTCTGCTTTGACGACGAACACCCGCATGCAGCCCAAAAAACAAATCGCAGAAGCCATATCACAAGCAAATGACTCTCAATCACCCCCAAGACTCATCAACCGTGTGTTGATTTTGTTTTGCAGTTTAGGTATTATCATGCACCACTACTGTCCAACTGAGTAAATGGACAACTTCTATAAGGTGTTGTTATCGCGACAGATAACGTGTCTTTCGCTCGTTTTCGATTTCAATTTACGAACGCTGCAATGGTCACGAGAAAATATCAAAAGTACTCAGCAAAAT
>JACRFF010000116.1 GCA_016218005.1 Ignavibacteriales bacterium | reverse complement strand
CGGCGGCAATGCCGATGATGGCCGCTTCCGCTCCGCAGGCCGGCGCAGGACAGGCTGCCGCCGCCGTCGAGGAACAGACTGAATTTGACGTGATTCTCGCCGCCGCAGGCGACAAGAAGCTCCACGTCATAAAGGAAGTCCGTACGATAACCGGCCTTCCGCTCAAGGAAGCGAAGGACCTGGTTGAGGGAGCGCCGAAGGTGCTCAAGGAAAAGGCTTCGAAAGGCGAAGCGACCGAGTTGAAGACAAAACTCGAGGCCATTCAAGGTGCCAAATTGATAATCGGTCACGATAATATCGTAGTCCCGATTCTTCTCAAGCTCAGCCAATGCCTCTTCGACGGATTGTTTCCACGTGAGCTGGAAATCCCTCTCTTTGTACTGTCGAATGTAGTGTTCGGCCATCTTGGCGAAGAATGTGTCGTCTTCGACCAGCAGAACTTTGATGGGGTCGGTTGCGGGCGGCTCGGTCATCGGCGCGAAAATGGTACTACTTCTTCCATAGAATAGCAACGCCATGTCAATATCGCCCCTTTGTTGCATTTCAGTGGGAATCTTCATATCATTTTTGCGCCGTCAGGGCAATCCTGCCAGCATTGATAGAGATTTCACAAGGAGTGATTCTATGCCAACGAAGAACCGAATTCTTGTTGTTGATGATGAGGAAGCTCTTCGGACTGTCCTCAGCGCAGAATTAGAAGGGGAAGGCTACAGCGTCCTCAGTGCGGGAGACGGACAAGAAGCGCTCAATATTTTAGGTTCCAAGGAATTCGACCTTATTCTTCTCGACATCAAAATGCCGAATGTCGACGGCTTTGAAGTGCTGAAGTTCGTCAAAGAGCGGCACCCCGCAACGAAGGTTGTGATGCTGACAGGTTTCGCCGACCTGAAGAATGCGATTGAATCCAAAAAACTGGGCGCTGAAGATTTTATCAGCAAACCGTACGACCTCGTCGACCTCCTCACAACCATCGAGCGCGTTCTTAGTGAGTAGCTTCTCTCCTATGTACGCCGTACAAGGAGCCGGGTAATGTCACAACGCAAT
>JACRFF010000018.1 GCA_016218005.1 Ignavibacteriales bacterium | reverse complement strand
TCATCGGAACGTCTGGTTTCCACCGACCGGGAATACTAATAGCGGTAATATCACCGATCGCATAGACGTTCTCATATTTTGTCTTGAGTGTGGAACGATCAACAGGAACCCATCCCGCTTCATTTGATAATCCGGCATCACGCACAATCCGTGGCGCACGGTGCGGCGGAATTGCGATGAGCATATCGTATCGAGCAGATTCTTTGCCATCAAAAGAGAGCGTATGATTTTGAGAATCAACCGAGGTCAATTTGTGGAGTGGATGAAAAGCAATTCCCTTCGACGTGAGCATTTGCTTGACTGCCTCGCCCAGTTGCGGTCCGGCGACAGGCATCGGTTGCGGTTCGGGTGTATACAGGTGAACATTGACTTTATCTTTCAACCCATCCCGACCTTGTCGGGAAAAGTAGTTGGCAACGAGCATAGCGGCTTCGTGTGGCGCACCGGGGCATTTGTAAGGTAATGCACTGACGACTAACGCAATGTTGCCTCCTTTGAAATCAAGAAGGGCTTGTTGGAGTTTCTTTGTCCCCTCGAATGTGTAGAAGGAATAGTGCGCCTCTGGCGCATCCGCAAGACCCGGTATGAGTTCTGGAGCAAGCTCGGCACCGAGAGCAATAACTAGGTAATCGTACGTGAGTGTGCGTGCGGTTGTCGTGATGCTTCGATGAGGAATATCAATGCCCGTCGCTTCAGCGTGGATGACCTCAACACCCGAACGAACAAGCGTGCGGATTGGCTTGGTGATCTTATCAGCTTTCCGATCACCCGTCATCAGCCAGAGAAACGATGGAGCAAAAGCGTGCTCGGCGTTTTTTTCGACAAGCACAACTTTATGCTCGTGCGGCAACTTACGCCGGAGTTCGTTGGCAACAACAATCCCGCCAACGCCGCCTCCAAGTATGACGATTGTTTTGGTGTTCATATTCTATCTCCTTCTACTAATTGAAACCCAACTGCACACAATGCAGAGCCGCAGAGAACTCAGAGCAGCGCGGAGAAAGATGAGCAACACACTCTACAGTTCTCGGCGAACTCTGCGTTGAGAACCATTGCACTGGAGAACACAAAAATATTTTTGGGGATCGGCACTAGAAGCTATCTCAAAAATACCGTTCACCTCATTCCGGCGTCACGAAGTGATTCCTTTGGCGAAGCCATTCCTTCGGAACGGAAAAGCCGGAATCTTATCGCATCGTTCTGCTCGGCCGATTTAGATTCCGGATCAAGTCCGGAATGACGGTTTACCCCGTTAGAAGCCTGTCTGCGTGTGTACACGCACAGGCAGGCAGAACGCCACGCGGCTTGGACTTCGGCTGAGCTCAGTCGAAGCCCCCGCGGGGATGAATGCGGTCCGTCACGCCGAAGGCGTGACGAGATCTCGATCCAATGCTTCTGCATTGGATCGGATTTGGTTTTAGCGAACACCCCCGTTAGATAATTTGTCTAACGGGGTGAATGAGCTTCTAACGGGGTTTACTATTTTTGAGATAGCTTCTAGTAATTATCGATCTGGGCGCGTTGTAAGCTGCCGCTGTAATCGAAATATACTGCTTTCCATTCTGTGAAGAAATCGTAGACCGTCCAACCTCCCTCGCGATGGCCGTTGCCGGTTTGCTTAACACCGCCGAACGGCAGGTGGGCTTCGGCGCCAATGGTGGGGGCGTTGACATACGTGATGCCCGTCTTGATATCGCGAATCGCTGCAAACGCCTTGTTGACATCGCGCGTGTAGATGGAAGAGGACAAGCCATAGATCGTGTCGTTCAACACGCCGATGGCTTCTTCGAGCGTCTTGATGCGGACAACCGAAAGCACCGGCCCGAAGATTTCTTCTTTGGCGATTCGCATGGACGGTTTAACGCCCGCAAAGATGGTCGGCTCGTGGAACCAACCGTTCTCCAATCCTGCACCCTTGGCAATGCCGCCGCCCGCAACAAGCGTTGCACCTTCCTTCTTTCCGATCTCCACGTAGCTTTGCACGGTTTGCTGTTGGCTTTGATTGACGCACGGCCCAACTTCCGTTGCCGGAAGAAGTCCATCGCCAAGCCGAAGTTTTTTTGCGCGCTCGGTCAGCATACCGAGAAATTTATCGTGCACCCCTTCCTGAACAATGAGTCGGCTGGTAGCGGTGCACCGTTGGCCCGTCGTGCCGAACGCTCCCCACAGCACGCCGTCCAGTGCAAGGTCGAGGTCGGCATCGTCCATCACGATCTGCGCGTTTTTGCCGCCGAGTTCGAGCGACACGCGCTTGAGCGTCTCCGCAGCCATGCGTGAAATGTTTTTGCCGATCTCCGTCGAGCCGGTGAACGAAATCAAATCAATGTCGGGATGAGAAACGATGGCATTGCCGACTTCGCCGCCGCCGCCGTGCACGATATTGACAACGCCTTCTGGAATGCCGGCTTCCATCATCACGTCGATCAACATTGTCGCGGTCTTCGGCGTGTCGCTGGCCGGCTTGAACACAACCGTGTTGCCGGAAAGCACGGCGGGGAAAATTTTCCACGTCGGGATTGCCATCGGAAAATTCCACGGCGTGATGATGCCCGCTACGCCAATCGGCACGCGGATGGCCATCGCAAACTTGTTGCGCAATTCCGACGGAACCGTTTTGCCGAACAACCGGCGTCCTTCGCCCGCAGCGTAGTACGCCGTGTCGATGCCTTCTTGCACGTCGCCGCGCGTTTCGGCAAGCACTTTGCCCATCTCGCGCGTCATCTCGCGGGCAATCTCTTCCTTGCGCCGCACCATGATGTCGCCAATCTTGCGCATCAAGTCTCCGCGGGCGGGCGCAGGCACGAGCCGCCATTTCTCGAACGCCGTCCGTGCGGCATTCACGGCTTCATCGACATCTTCTTTGCCGGATTTCGGGAATGTGCCGACGAGGTCGTTCCAGTTTGCCGGATTTCGATTCTCAAACGTGCGCCCCGACTTTGCATCCACCCACCTGCCGTTGATAAAGTTCTGAAACTTCGTTGCCATAGCATTCTCCGTTAAGATAGACCGACGCGATCAAAGATATAATCGACTTGCTTCAAACTCCGCTTTGGGTCAAACAACGCATCAAGTTCATCGCTGCTCAAAAGCTTCTTAACTTCAGCCGAACTTTGGAGAAGCGTTTTGAAATCCGAGGCATTCTGCCAAACCTTCATCGCTTGTTCTTGCACGATGCGGTACGCATCTTCACGCTTCATTCCTTTCTTGGTCAAGGCAAGCAGCACTTCTTGAGAAAACACAAGTCCATGGGTTGCGTTCAGATTCCACTGCATCCGTCCGGGATAGACGAGAAGCTGTTCGATGACCTTGGTGAATTGCGTTGTCATGTAGTCGAGCAAGGCACAGCTATCGGGAATGATAATGCGCTCGACCGACGAGTGCGTAATATCCCGCTCGTGCCACAGTGCGACGTTTTCCATCGCCGCCAGCGCATTGCCGCGCAACACGCGCGAAAGTCCCGCGATACGCTCGCACGTAATGGGATTGCGCTTGTGCGGCATTGCCGACGAACCTTTTTGACCCTTGGAAAAAAATTCTTCGGCTTCGAGTACTTCGGTTTTCTGGAGGTGACGAATCTCCGTCGCAAATTTTTCCAACGAACACCCAAGCAACGCCAGCGTGTTCATATACTCCGCATGCCGGTCGCGCTGCAACACCTGCGTGGCAACGGGCGACGGCTGCAAGCCAAGTTTCTCGCAGACGTACCGCTCCACAAACGGGTCCACATGCTGGTAGGTGCCCACCGCACCGGAAATTTTCCCCACCGCTATAGTGCTGATGGCCGATGTGAGCCGTTCAATATTCCGGCAGACTTCGGCGTACCAGAGCGCAAGCTTCAGTCCGAACGTGATCGGCTCGGCGTGAATGCCGTGCGTTCGCCCGATCATCACAGTATACTTGAATTCCTTCGCGCGTGTTGCCAGTGCTTGTTTCAACGCTCCCCAATCGTCGAGCAAAAGCTCGCCGGCTTGCTTCATCTGGAGTGCCAGCGACGTATCGAGCACATCCGACGACGTCATGCCAAGATGAATGAACCGCGATTCGGGCCCGACAAACTCGCCGACGTTCGTCAAGAAGGCGATCATGTCGTGCTTGGTTTCCTGTTCAATCTCCAGCACACGATGAACGTCAAAATTTGCTTTTGCGCGGATGGTTTCGGCAGCCGATATTGGAATCGAGCCGAGTTCAGCTTGCGCCTCACACGCCAGCAGTTCGACTTCTAACCAAATGCGGAGTTTATTTTCATCCTCAAAGATCCGGCCCATCGCCGGACGTGTGTAGCGTGCAATCATCGTTTATGATTTCTCTAATTTCAAAGCCGCCTCAATGAGGCGGCGCTCACGGAATACTTTGACATTCAAGATATCCCCCGGCGAAGAATCGACCAACACGCCGATGAAATCTTGTTCGTTGTTGACCTTCTGACCGTTGATTTCCAGAATGACGTCGCCAATCTTCAGCCCGGCTTTCTCTGCCGGTCCGCGCGGCTCAATTTCGCTGATGATAATTCCTTGAATCTGAGCAAGCCCCAAGTAACGCGCGATGCGCCCATCCACTTCCTGATACTCAAATCCTGCCGAAACGTCTCGCGTCACCTTCCCTTTCTTCTTCAACTCAGCCACGACTTTCTTCACCTTGTTGACCGGAATCGCAAAGCCATAACCGACGTACGTGCGACTTTCGCCGCCCGTGAAGATGAGCGTATTCATGCCAATCACTTCGCCATCGCTGTTGACCAGCGGCCCGCCACTGTTGCCGCCGTTGATCGCGGCGTCTGTTTCGATCATATCGCGATAGTAGCGGCCGTCAAGATTGCCGAGATTCATGCCCAGCGAGCTGATGACGCCAACCGTTACCGTCGGTTTGTCGTTGATCTGAAAAAGTCCGAACGGATTTCCGAGCGCGATCGCCCATTCGCCGCTCATCAGGTCGTCTGAATTGCCCATCGGGATGTACGGCAAATCTTTTGCATCCACCTTGATAAGGCAAATGTCGGTCGAGTGGTCGGTGCCAATAATCTTGCCTTTGTATTGTTTTCCTCCCGTCAACGTAACAGTGATTTCAGTCGCGTTGCCGGCAACGTGATCGTTTGTAACGATGTAGCCATCAGAAGAAATGATGAAGCCCGAGCCTAAACCTTGAACCTTTTGCTTGTACGTGCGGTCGCCCCAGAAGCGCCGAAAAACGGGGTCGTCGCCAAACCAATCGGAGAAGGGATTGCGATACTGAAGCTGTTGAATTTGCATAACGTTGATGCCAACCACCGCCGGGCTTACACGACCCACGGCTTGCGTAATGGCGGAGCGTCTCGACTTTGCAACCGCTTCTTGATTGTCGCCGGTTTGTCGATCTTGGGCCGTTACAACTGAAGGAAGATTGGCGGTTGCTTCATAAACTGTCGGCGGTATCGCCGCCGTCGGCTTCATGGTATAGCCAATCCCAAACCCGACCACAAGGGGAATCGAGAGCAAGAAAAAAAATCTGACGTATGGATTGTTCATGGTTTCCACCTACGACAATGGTTTGCCTTGAATCCACAGCCACACCGGCTTGGCGTGGCTCAACAGCAGCACACAACTTATTGGAATAGAAGCCAGCACATACACGTCCGGCGGCATCGAACTCACCATGAGCCACGGCACAAGCGTTGTCCGAAGTGCCGCAACAATAAACGGAGATACGACGATGGCGGTAATATTGCTTTTGAGAATGTCGTTGGTCGTTCGATGGACAACGAACCATACGCCACACCATACAACAGCAAAGCTGAGACCAATCCCCAAAAATCCGCCCGCCGCCGAAGCAAGACCGCGGCCGCCTTTGAATCCAAGCCACACCGGATAGTTGTGGCCGACAAGCGTCGATCCCAGCACAACAACTTGGTCCCACGGCGACTCCGGAGCAAACCAAGCCACCACCAGTACAGCACCGAATCCTTTCAGTCCATCAAGCACACCCACCATAACGGCTGCGGATTTGGACTTCGTTACTCGATACGTATTGTAGCCGCCAACGTTGCCGCTGCCTGCTTCCCGGATATCAATTCCTGCCGATCGCCTTACCAAGAGATAGGCAGTCGGAATGGAACCAAGCAGATAGCCGCCAAGAACACAGATGAGGAGGTGCAAGGACGAAGAAAAAACGTGATTGTTGAGTTGTTATTTGTAAAAAGATACGGAAAAGGCGAGGGGAATGCAATCAGCAGGCAGGAGCGCTTGTGTGAAGCTTGCGCGCTTGTGAAAACTTGCCGCACGTGTGAAGGGTGCGCTTAGTGTGAGCCTTCGCCTTTGGCGTCCCGCGTCATAAGATCGTATGTCGCTTGATACGGGTCTTTGGATTGATACAGCACGCTGTAGACTTCCGCAGCCATCGGCATATCAACGTGGTGCCGTTGAGAAAGTTCGTGAATCGCTTTCGTGGTGGTAACGCCTTCCGCAACCATCACCATTTCCTTGAGGATGTCGTCAAGTTTGCGTCCCTTGCCGATCTCTTCGCCCACATAACGATTGCGGCTGTGGCGGCTCATGCACGTAACGATCAAATCGCCAATGCCGGAGAGTCCGGCAAACGTGATGGGCTGCGCTCCCATTTTCACGCCAAGGCGCGTGATTTCATAAATGCCGCGCGTCATGATGGCGGCTTTGGTGTTGTCGCCGAATCCGGCTCCGTCGCTTACGCCGGCGGCAATAGCGATAACGTTCTTGATCGCGCCTCCTAATTCGACACCGCGGATATCGTCGTTGACATAGACGCGGAAGTACGGCGTCATAAACGCATCTTGTACCAGCCGTGCCGTTTTTTGATCGTAGGAGGAGGCCACAACGGCCGTCGGAATTTTCTTGCTGACTTCCTCGGCGTGGCTTGGACCGGAAAGGATAGCAAGGTTTCCTTTGCGTTCGTGTTCGAGAATATCGATCATCACCTCGCTCATGGTCATAAGCGATTGATTTTCGACTCCCTTGGCAACGTTGCAGATAACGGTGTGCGTAAGGTCGAGGTGAGCAATATTCTTGAGAACGGAACGCAGGAATTGCGACGGAACGGCGGCGACAATGAGATCGCGGCCAACCGAGGCGGCTTCAATGTCGGTGGCAATGTTGAGTAACGGAGGCAGCGGGATACCGGGGAGAAAGTCATGATTTTCCCGCTTCTCTTTCATGACTTCGGCTTGGCGCGGATTATACGTCCACAGGTTGACTTGATGTCCCTTGTCAACCAGAACAAGCGCAAGCGTTGTGCCCCAGCTTCCAGCCCCCAGAACGGTGACCTTCATATGCGCGCACGCACCTTTCGAGAAGCGAACTACGGAGCAAAAAGGTTTTCGATGACGTTAGGCTTCCTGCGACTCGGTACTCTTCGAACCGGAAGATTTTGTCATCTTGTTCTCGGTTCCCTGCAGCAATCGTTTGATGTTCGCACGGTGAGAATAGATCAGCACCAGTGCGACACCGACACTGAAGAATACGAGCGTTTTGTAGCTATGGATTTCATCCGACAAGATGTTGTGTCGGACGATGAGAGACAACGGAAAAGCCGCCGCTGCGGCAATCGACCCCAGTGAGACATACCGAAACGCAAAGAAGAATACAACGAAGATAACTACCGAGATAGCAAATTCCGTCGGCGCGATACCCACCAACATGCCGGCCGCCGTCGCAATGCCTTTGCCGCCTCGAAATCCGGCAAACACCGTCCACACATGGCCGATAATGGCGGCGCCGCCGCAAATCATTTGAATGATCGTAAAATCATCAAACGGGGTGCGGTTGTAGAACGGTAGCGTCGGATCCCAAAACAACCGAGCCACCACCGTGGTAGCAAGAACTCCCTTGCCCAGATCGATTGCCATCACGAATACTCCCGACTTCCAGCCTAAGACGCGGAAGACGTTCGTGCCGCCGGCATTGCCGCTTCCCTTCGTCCGGATGTCAAAGCCGTGGCGCCATTTCGAGAGCATAATACTCGTCGGAATGGACCCTACGATGTAGCTTAGCAATACCACAATTGCCAGATTGATCATTCCATAAACCCTTTGTGTTGTGGCCCGTATATGTTGACAATAAAGTAGGAAGTTCGAGACGAAAAAGCAACCGAAGGTTTAGATGAGGTCGCTTTTTGCCCAGCGTTCGAATATCAAGCCTGCCAATTCCAAATCCTCGCGCGTCGTAATCTTGATATTGTCGTATGTTCCTTCGACGATTTTGGCATGAATACCCAAACGTTCTGTCAACGCCGCTTCATCGGTTGAATAGAACCTGTCCTTTGCCGCGCGTGCAAATGCCTTTTGCAAAATGCCGGCAGTAAACGCCTGCGGAGTCTGAATCATCCAAAGCGCTGAGCGGTCAAGCGTTTGATCAAAAAATCCACCGCCACGCGAACGCCTTATGGTATCCTTCGGCTGAACGGCAAGCACCGCCACACGGTGCTCGCGGCATGCTTTGATCAGTTCGACAATTTTTTTTCGCTGGACGAACGGCCGCACGCCATCGTGCACAAGAAGGATATCGGTATCCTTCAGGTCGAGAGTTTTGAGAACGTGCGCCACGGAATCCTGACGCTTCGCGCCTCCCGCTACAACCTTGCTGACTTTGTGAAGACGAAATCGTCTCACGAGTTGTTCCATGTCCGTAATCGCCGGCTCCGGCACCGCAACCGCAATCTCGTCAACTTCGGCGCAGTGCTCGAATTGCTGCAGCGTGTGGACGATGATCGGCTTTCCGTGGAGTTGAAGGAATTGCTTCTTGACCGCTCCCCCCAACCGAGAGCCAGAACCGGCGGCGGGAACAATCGCAATCACCCGTGGTCGTTGTCGTCTCATTCGCGTTAGATAATCAACATCGCGTCGCCGTAGCTGTAGAACCGGTACCGGTCTTTGATCGCTTTCTTGTATGCCTTCATTACCAAGTCGTGTCCGGCAAACGCGCTGACCATCATCAGCAACGTCGATTCAGGCAAATGAAAATTGGTGATAAGCCGGTCGGTAATCTTGAAATCGTACAGCGGGAAGATGAATTTGTCAGTCCAACCTTTTGATGCCTTGAGATGTCCGTCGGCAGTAACGCTGGATTCTAATGCTCTGCAGGTGCTGGTGCCAACAACGTACACGCGGTGGCGTGAATCGATGGTCTTGTTGACAACATCGACGGCATGCTGCGGCACTTCGTAGTATTCGGAATCCATCTTGTGCTTTGTCAGGTCTTCAACTTCCACTTGACGAAACGTTCCCAAGCCCACGTGTAAAACCACCGGAACAATCTTGACCCCCTTTGCTTCGATCTTGCGCAGCAGCTGCTTTGTGAAATGCAAGCCGGCGGTCGGTGCCGCTACGGCGCCAACGGTTTTCGCGAAAACAGTTTGATAACTCTCTTTGTCTTTCGCCGTCGCTTCGCGCTTGATGTAATGCGGCAGCGGCGTCAATCCGATTCGGTCGATGATCTTGAAGAGGTCGCCCTTATGATTGAATCGAACTGTGCGTCCGCGCGAAGTCGTATTGTCGATGACCTCGCACCACAGCTTGCCGTTGTCGAAAAAAATCTTGTTGCCGATCCGAACCTTGCGCGCCGGATCGACAATAACGTCCCAGATATTCTCCTCCGCGTTCAACTCGCGCAAAAGAAACACTTCGATCTTGGCGTTGGTCTTTTCTTTCTTCCCGTACAATCGGGCTTGAAAGACCTTCGTCTCGTTTACGACAAGGCAATCGCCTTTCTCGAAGAACGCTTGGATGTCGTGAAATTTTTTCTCCTCGATCGATTCATCAATTCGATTGAGTACCATGAGACTTGAATGATCGCGCGGATGCGCCGGATACCTTGCGATAAGATTGCGTGGTAATGGATATTTGAAATCGGAGAGCTTCATTGCCCAGTTTCCCTTTTGATAAAAAAATCGCGATGAGATACAAAGACGCAAGCGGCCACGACGTGCATCTTGTGTCTCTCATGAATGAATTAGTTACTCATGTTACGCAGGATGTATTATTCGATACGAAAGCTCTTGCCAAAGGCATCC
>JACRFF010000115.1 GCA_016218005.1 Ignavibacteriales bacterium | reverse complement strand
ACGGGTCCTTAACGACTGGGCAAGAATCATCTCGTTGCACGTTTCGATGTCTGCGGGTCAACCTGATCTGCATTAACCTTTACAGCCCGCCGCGGCAATTTCGGCTTGGCGTTACGATCGCATACTAAGAGTACGCTTCTTTTCCGTTGCACATCGGGAAGTCCTTTCCTACATTAATGCAGAATACTTGCCGTTTACGGAACGAACGCCTATCCGCGATTGGTGAATGAGCGAACCGCAGATAGGCGATGGTGTTTATGCACTATCCATCGAGCACGGGTGTGAAGAAAACAATCATTCTCCTTTGCGTTGTTGCGGTTTGGTCGACCGCACGTTGTTGGCAGCAAAAAACCGCCGCCGATTACTATGCCGGAGCGTACAAAACTTACGGAGTAACGTTACGCGCAGCGTTGCACAACATCATCAAAGGACACACGTCGGTTACGTACAGCGGTCTGTATACCTACTTTCCATCGACTGATACGAAATCAAATGGAAAGGTCTGGGATGTGTATTCCGACATTCCCGGAGGAATTCCTGCGTATGAATATTCGCACGGCGTAAAACAATGTGGAACCTACGGTGGTGAAGGCGATTGCTACAATCGAGAGCACTCGTGGCCATCGAGTTGGTTCAACGATCAAACCCCCTCGTATACCGACATGTTCCATCTCTATCCCACCGACGGCTATGTGAACAATCGCCGCAGCAACTATCCGTACGGAACGGTGGCTTCGGCAACGTGGACTTCTACGAATGGCAGCAAGGTCGGAACGTGTTCCTTTCCGGGGTATAGCGGTACGGTGTTCGAGCCTATCACCGCGTACAAAGGCGACCTTGCTCGATCGCAAATGTACATGTCGGTTCGATACTACACAGAAGACGGTGGTTGGTCAACATCCCCCGCCACAAACAAATCCGACTTGCTGCCTTGGTATTCCAACCTTCTCTATGATTGGAGTATTCGCGACACGGTCAGCCAGAAAGAGATTGACCGCAACAACGCGGTCTATGGCATTCAGCACAATCGCAATCCGTTTATCGACCATCCGGAATTTGCCGCCGAGATTTGGAAAACGGACATGCCGCCGAGCGTTGTTTCCGTCGTTCAGGCAAACACCGCGTCTCTCATTATCGACTTCAGCCGCTACCTCGATTCAACTGCCGCTGCAATGAAAACCAATTTTGTTCTTGATGGAAACATCGGAAATCCGACGGGCATTCAGTGGGGAGTCAACAACGACGTTTCAAAACTGCTGCTCACAACGTCTTCGCTTGCCGCGGGAACAACCTATACCATCCAGATCAAGAATCTGAAAAGCATCAACGGCGTGGCCATGAGCGACACGGTGGTTGCATTCAAGACTGCGGGCACTACCGCTGTGGATGAATCTGATAAGATTCTTCCTGCATCAACCGCGCTGGGGCAAAACTATCCCAATCCCTTCAACCCGACGACGGAAATACGATTCACGCTTCAAGGTTCAGGCTTCACGTCGCTGAAAGTGTTTGATGTTCTCGGCAGAGAAGTGGCAACGTTGGTGAATGAATATCAACAGGCGGGAGAGCACCAAGTGCAGTTTGATATTCACAGTATGCGTGGAACGGTATCTTCGGGCGTGTATGTGTATCGTCTCGCTGCCGGCAACACAAACATCGCTAAGCATCTTATGATTCTGAAATAAAGCATCCCCGCAGCAGGTTGTTGAAAAAGTCTTTTTCTGTCATGCTGAGCGCAGCGAAGCATCTTGCTTTTTGAATCAGATTTTCCCGAAGGGATGCCTTCGGCATTCACCCCGACAATCACGAAGTGATGCCCTTGGCAAAAGCGTCGGGGTTCAGAATGACACATTACCTAGTTTTTCAACACCTTGCTAGTAAACCCGGGGGACGCTTTATTCAGCGCGGTGCGAGGGTTGTTGACCGAGCCGAGAGTGTTGAACGATCCCTCAAAGGTGCAATGAGCAAGAGAGCAACTTCGTCTACCGCATTACCCGCCTGAACGACCCGTCCGAACGCGAAGCCGGGCGGGCTTCGTCGGGCTGGCCTTTTTCAACTTCTTGTACACTTCCCGTATATGCTCTGAGACTAATTTCGTATCGGCAATGACCGGCATGAAATTCGTGTCGCCGTTCCAGCGTGGAACGATATGGAAATGAATATGCTGGTCGATGCCGGCGCCCGCTACCCGACCGATGTTCGACCCGAAGTTGAATCCGTGAGGCGTAAGTACTTCGCTCAATACGTCCATCATGGTTGCGGTGGTGCGCATGACGTTGCCGTACTCGGCATTCGTCAGGTCGCCGAACCACGCCGTGTGTTTGTACGGTACGACCATGACGTGCCCGCTGTTGTAGGGATACAAGTTCATCACAACGTAACAATGCTTTCGCCGCGCAACAACGAGGTGTTTGCCGTCGTTCCGGTCTTTCGCGATGCGGCAGAAGAGGCACTCGTTGGCGCCGGGGGTTTCGTCTTTGAATGAAGCAATATACTTTGAGCGCCACGGGGAGAAGAGTCGTTCCACGAATGAACCTTTCGTTTCGTCGGAATCAATATAGAGATGAAGTCAACGTAGTGCAAGAATAGCTTCTGCGGCACGGTGGCCGCTGAGCGCTGCCCCTTCGATGGTGGCAGGAAAGCCCGTGTCGGTCCAATCGCCGGCAAGAAAGAGATTGGGGAATCGGGTTGCCGTCGTGGGACGATATGGCTCTGCTTCCGGACGCGGCGAAAACGTTGCGCGCTTTTCCTTCATCACCAACGAATGCACCAGTGTCGCTCGCTGAACGCCCGGCAGAACACGGCGAAGATCATCCAGCGCAAGACGCACAAGTTGCTGCGTGGACATTGCGGCAAACGATGCCGCGCCGCTGATGACCACCGAGAGATGTTGATGCTTCCGCTCACCTGCGTGTCCGGTGGAAGGAAGCAACGACGACCGATTGAACACCCAGTGAATTGAACAATCCAACAGCGCCGCAAAGGCGTCCGTCATCACTTCGCGGTCAAACCAAAGATTGATGCTGATGATTGTGGAATTCTGCCATTCCGATGAAACGACGCCGCGGACCACGCGATGCGCGTTGTGCCATGGCACGGCGGATATCACGAAGGAAGATCGGATCTGCTCTTCGGAATCGAGCACGACGCCGTTGATGCCATCCCGCGAAATCGACAGGCGCTTCACCGTTGCGCCGGCTCTCACGCTGCCGCCGTGATTGCCGATGAACGATAACGCAGGGTCGACAAGCAGCTCGCTCAATCCGACACGCGGAATCAATAAGCTTGCGTTCTCGCGCTTGCCAAGGAATGCTGCGCGCAGCACATTGCGAAAAAGCGCCGCAGAGACGATTGATGGATCGTCGTTGAGGGAGCCGATGGCAATGACATCCCAAAGATGTTTGCGCGCCTCTTCCGATTGTCCAAGCGAATCCAGCCACTCGGCGGCAGTTTGTTTCGCGAGTCGCTGCCGCTTTTGGGGGGATGTGGTCAGCAGATCCAATCCCAAACGGATCAGCCGCAATCGGTCTTGTGGAGAAAGCGAAGAGAGTCTCACAAGTCCGCTTACCAAGTGCAATGGAGCAATAAGCGGCAAGCATCGTAACACGGTTGGAGGGTGTTGCGGGCGAAAGAATGGAATCTCTAGCGTTGGTTGTAACACGGCAAGATGGTCGGAGCCGATGGTGCGAAGATATGTTCGCGTGGCATGGTAGCAGCCCATCAGCAAGTGCTGGCCGTTATCCACCACGCTGCCGGTCGTTCGGTCGATGAAAGAGTACGTTCGCCCGCCGAAGCGTTGTTTTTGTTCGAGGAGAATGACGCGTTTGCCGCGCGCGCACAAATCAACTGTGGCGCTCAATCCGGCAACTCCGCCGCCGATGATGGCAACATCGTACGTCATGGAAGAATCAGGCAGGGAGTTCCGTGCGAATGTAGCGGTGGAAATTCTTAGGCGCTCGATTTCGCAAGCGGAGAACCATCGCAACGAGCAGCTTCAACGGGGAACCGAGCCGAATACGCCGGCTGAAGACGTCGTACTTGGCTTGCTCAATCTTGCGCAGCAGCAGGTAGTAAATATTCCCCATGGTGCGTGCGGCGGTGAAGAGCGGCTTGTCTTCTTCGGCCAGAAACGATTTTGCGCGGCGGAAGTACTCGTGTGCGCGGTCGCATTCGAATCGCATCAGCGAAACGAATCGCTCATCATAGACGCGCCGCATCAAGTCGCTTTCGGTGTAGCCGAATTTTTTCATGTCTTCGCGGGGCAAGTACACGCGTCCGCGCTTGGCGTCGGCGCTAAGGTCGCGCAAGATGTTTGTCAGTTGCAGGGCGATGCCGAGGTTGACGGCATATTCTTTGGTGCTGGCGTTCTTGTAGCCGAAAACTTCCGCGCAGATCAAGCCGACCGTTGAAGCGGCACGGTAACAGTACTCCCGCAGCTCTTCCCACGTGTCGTACCGCTTCTTGTTCAAATCCATTTCCATGCCCTTGATCAAGTCGTAAAAATGTTCAAGCGGAATTTCAAACCGACGGATGATGGCGCTGAGTCGATTGAGGATGGGATATCGAGAAGCGCCGGTAAGAGAGCGCCGGAGTTCTTCCGTCCATTGATGAAGCCGGGCGTATTTTTCCTCCTCGTTGTCGCCTTCATCCACGATATCGTCGGTAACGCGGCAAAACGCATAGATAGTTTCGATGGCTTCGCGTTTCGGCTTCGGCAGAATCAAGAACGAGTAGTAAAAATTGCTCCGTCGATTCTGCGCGAGGTCAAAGTATATGGTCGATGTCGCGTGCACGGCGGCTTTACGAGAAGAGCGATCCGGTTAACAGCGCCGCCTTGTCTCGAGTCGAGAGAAGCGGCCGGCGGGAGAGGACGTTGTAGTTCTGCGCACGAATTTTCTGAAGAATGCGCGCGCCGCCGAGCCACGTAAGCTTCAGTTCTCTCCGCACGTCGCGCCCGACTTCGGTCAGCAACGGCTTGCCAAGGTCGAAGAGATCTTGCGTGCGATCGATTTCAAATTCCATCAAGCCCTTGAATCTGGCGGTGTATCGCAATTGCCGCAGGTCGCTCTCGCTGTAATTAAATTTGTCCAAGTCCTCTTGCGGCAGGTACAACCGGTCGCGGGGAATATCGACAGAGAGGTCCTGCCAAAAATTTGTCAGTTGCAGCGCGGTGCAAACGGCGTCCGACCACTCAAAAAGTTCCTGATTGCGATAGTTGAACAGCAACAGCACGAGCCGGCCAATGGGATTGGCGGAGTTGTTGCAGTACTCGAGCACATCCTGAAATGTTTCGTAACGGTGGACCATAACATCCTGTTGAAACGCGTCGAGAAGATGTTCGAACAAGTCGATGGGAATATCGAAGCGCTTTATTGTTTCCAGAAGCGCAACGAACACCGGATGGCCGGCGACGCCTTCGCGGCACTGTTCCAATTCCGAGCGCCACTGGGTCAATCCATCCACGCGCTCCGCAAGAGTGTAGCCTGGCTCATCTGCAAAATCATCGGCAATGCGGGCGAAGGCGTAGATGGCGGCGACGTACTTGCGCTTATCCCGCGGCAGCAACCAAGATGCGACGGGAAAATTTTCGTAGTGCGTGCGCGCCAGCCGTTCACAGAAGGCAAATGAATCCGCCACCGACCACCGGCGACTGAGTATGTCCGTTTCACGAATAACCATGGGTAAAATTCAGCTTGAGGCTAAAGGAATATTGCTAATGCGGGAAGGAAAAGCAAGAAGAAAGGTACCTACGCTGCAGGCTCTACCACTACCTCGTAGACTTCAATATCTTCTTCGAGACCCTTCACTTTCACTGAAGGATGCGGTTTGGTGGGAACGTGGTTCTGTATCAATTCGTATGTCCGCTTGGAAACGAGAATGCCTTCGACCGGGGCGTTGGATTCGAGGCGGTTGGCAAGATTGACTGGCGCGCCAAGCACGGTGTAGGCAAGCTTCTTCGGCGTGCCCATATTGCCCACCACCACCTCTCCCGTGTTGATGCCGATCCGAATACGGAGCGGGAACAACCCTTCCCGCTCCCATTTCACTTTCAACTCGCGACATTTCCGTTGCATCTCAATGGCAGCTTGGGCGGCACGCACGGCGTGGTCGGCTTGCGGCGCCGGCGCTCCGAAGAACACCATCAGCCCATCGCCGATATACTTGTCCACCGTCCCTTCGTACTTGAAGATGATACCCACCATCGCCTCAAAATATTCTGCAAGGAAACTTTGTATACGGTCGGCGGTCATGGTGGAGGAATAGGTGGTAAAGCTCTTGATGTCGCTGAACAAGATCGTCAATTCTTTTTTCTCTGCGTCGAACATCGACTCCGGACTTGCGACCATGCGCTTGACCACGGATGGGGGAAGATACGATTCGAACGAACGGCGGAACGCTTCCTTCTCCCGTTCTTCGTTGATAAACCGGTACGCCAACACGGCGAACACCGCAATGCCGATCATGATCGAAGGCCGCACGATGTTGAGAACAATGTTGCCGTAGAAGAAGAGAAGCGCCGACACGGCAAGGAATCCGACAAGAACAAGCAGCGCGCCGATCCACATGCCGCGCGACAAGAATTTCAGTGCGAGAAGGTACACCACGGCAAGCAGGAAGATTTCCAACGCAAACATTTGCAACGGAGATGCTTCACGGAGAAAGCGTTCGGTCAGGATGGTGTTGAGCACGTTGGCGTGAACGCCGCTGAGCGGAAAGTTATTGTCCGTGGGGACGGGGGCGACGTCGGCGGCGCCCGTGCCAACTTGAGATACGACTACGATCTTGCCTTGCAGCAAGGGCGTCCAACTGTACTCCAGTTCATCGCGGTCGTCGAGGGAGTGATGAACGTCGGCAAATTCGTAATGCGTCATTGCATGCCACGGCCCAAGAAAATTGATAAGCAGATTGCATTGCTCATCCACCGGAATGACGATGTCGTGCGCCGCTTGGCCGGGTCTTCGGGCATCCTTCAGCGTGATGCTGTTGCCGGGGTTTACGACGACCCGCTCCGGCGTAACGCTCAGATAATCACACACCGCACGGAAAGGAAAACTCGGATAGAATTT
>JACRFF010000114.1 GCA_016218005.1 Ignavibacteriales bacterium | reverse complement strand
TGTGGGTCGAAGATGTTGAGACCGCCGCGTTCAAAAGTTCCAACCCAAAGTCTTCCCCGTTCATCTTCTTCAATCGCACTCACCTGATCATTGCCAAGACTCTGAGGATCGTTTATATCGTGGCGATAGCGCGTGAAGGAATTCGTTGCTCGGTTGAACTTGTTGAGGCCTCCGCCAAACGTTCCAATCCACATCGTGCCATCGCGGCTTTCATACACTGGCCAGACGGCGTTGCTGCTGATGCTTTTCGGGTTCCGTTCATCGTGCGTGAAATGCTTGAATGAGCCGACACCCCGATCGAACAGTTCCAGTCCGCCCGATGTTCCTATCCAGAAATTGCCGAAGCGGTCTTCGTGGAGAGAGGTAACCATGTTGTTAGAAAGGCTCTGAGAATTGGACGCATCGTGCCGGTAATGAAAAAACTTTTCGGTCTTGCGGTCAAATCTGTCGAGTCCGTCGGCGCCAATCCAAAGGTCTCCGGCTTTGTCTTCATAGACCGGCCCGACATAGTCTCCACTCATCGACCAAGGATTGTGTGGGTCGTGCTTGTATCGCATAAAGGAGTTCTTAGACCGGTCATACCGTTGCAGTCCACCGCCTTCGGTACCTATCCACACGCCTCCCTGCCGATCTTCGAACAACGAGAGGATGCGGTCGGATGCGAGTGTTGTCGAATCAAGCGGATTACTTCCATAGACAGTGAAGGAATATCCATCGAACCGATTCAATCCATCCCGCGTGCCAACCCAAAGAAATCCTTTTGAATCTTGCAGGATGGCATAGCTGGCGCTGTGCGAAAGCCCGTGTTCAACCGAGTAATGCTCAAACTCAATATGTCGGGTCTGCGCACTAACCTTCGTACAAATTGAGAGGCAGAGAACAATCGCCGTGCAAGCGCAACGGACAAAAATTCTTCGGCAATACTGCGGCGGGATTTTCTGAGGTTGGTACGGTAAGCCGGTCATCTACACGCTCACACTTTTTAGAGGAGTTGTGATTCGTGGACCCGTGGAAAGGAGATCGTTGATTGGCCCTACATCGCTCTGACCTCCTGGTAAGAATCTACCTTATCTCTCCCGCCGATGCAAGGGGGTCGGTTCAGACACTATAATAGAGACTCAGGAAGGTGGTTCCGAAGCTATGTAACAGTGGGGCGGAAAACGGCCGTCGGTGCGGGAATTTCCAATCTGTTGTATCCCATCCGCCCGTTTTTTACGGGGAATCGAACACGTACACGTTGTTGATGATCGGGTCGAATTGGTTGTGGGCCAAAATGCGGTCAATGTTTGCACGGGAAAGGCGCGTGTTCTTGGGAAGCAGTTTCGTTCCCTTTCCGGTCGCAAGATCATTGGCCAGCGTCATGCCTTCCGTCAATTCGTAGATGGAGATTTGCTTCTTGTGTTCCATCCACGAGGGATTTTGGATAATGCGAAGGTACTCGTCTAACAGTTGAACAATGCGGGGGTCGAGGATCGTCCCCCGCACGTGAATAGTCTGCTCCAAGATTTGCTCCATTGTCATCGGTCCGGCGGAGGTTACTTGCTCGATGAAATTCGCAACTCGCAATAGCCGCGACGCCATGGGGATTTGCTCCATCGAAAGATGGTCCGGAAAGCCGCTGCCATCGAAATTTTCCAACTGATGCTTGAGAATGACGCCGACTTCCTGCAGACGCGGAATGCCGCTGATAATCGTCTGGCTGACAACGGGAAAATGGTTGAGCGCCGTTCGTTCTTGTTCTGAAAGCTCGGCAAGCGGCTTCCGAATCAGATTATCCGGAAGCTGAATTTTGCCGATCTCATGAATTCTGGCGGCAAGGGCAACTTCGTCCACTTGCACCGGCGCAAGACCGAGCCGATCTCCCATCCAGCGCACCAAGTCCACCGCCCGTTGCGCACGAAGCGGCGCGTTGGGAACCCGCAACCCGATCAAGTCGGTGAGCACCGCAAGGATGCCCTCAAAACTTTTTTCCAATTCATGATACAGATTGGAAAGTTCCTGCTTGTCATCTTCCAATTCTTCTTGAAGGAATCGCAATCGCAGCATCGCTTTGACCCGCGCACGCAGTTCATCAGCGTGGAATGGTTTGGTGATGTAATCA
Source organism: Ignavibacteriales bacterium (assembly GCA_016218005.1). Taxonomy (GTDB): domain Bacteria; phylum Bacteroidota; class Ignavibacteria; order UBA10030; family UBA10030; genus JACRFF01. The sequence continues at coordinate 5,717 of JACRFF010000114.1, read as the reverse complement.
TCTGCGCCAAGGTCAAATCCCTTGACCTTCTTCTCCACTTCCGTTGCCCCCGTCAAGAGAACGAACATGATGTGGCAAAGCAACGGGTCGCGCTTGATTTGCGTGCAGAGCGAGAAGCCGTCTTCTTCCGGCATATAGTAATCGCTGATGATGAGCGAAAGGTCTTCCTTCCGGGCGATGTTCATCGCTTCGCTCGCGCTTTGCGCCTGTAATATTCGATATCCTGCGGGCTGTTCCAGCACTTCCGCGATCAACTCAACTTGGGACGCATCGTCGTCTACGACAAGAATGGAAATATCTTTAGCCACCGGCGTGCTCCTCTTTATATTTGACTAAAATGCTGATGCGCCGGTTGATGATATCGAGCGGGTTTTCCGTGTTGCGCAATTTGCGATCTGCGTATCCACGAACTTCCACTACTTGACTCTCACGAACTCCATACGCGGCCAGCACCCGGCGTGCACTGTTGGCTCGCTCGGCGCTCAGTTCAAAATTTGTGTAACCATCGGGGCGCGAGTATTGCCGGCTATCTGTGTGTCCCTCAATGACTGCGTCGTTATCCAGCGTACCAAGTTGATGGGCAATGGTCTGAAGAATTTGTACTGCCGGCGGTTTGAGCGTCGACGTTCCGATATCGAAAAAGAACGACTCCGACGCCTCCAACAATTCGATATGCATTCCTTCTTTATCAAACTCCACCTTGATCTGCTTTGCGAGCGCTTTCAATTGCGGCTGATTCTCCAGTTCAGTCAACACGCTGGAGGCCATCTCCTTCATCTTTTCCTTCTGTCGTCTCAGCGATTCTTCCCTTACGGGTTCGGCCAGTGGCGGTTGATTGGATTCAGAAGTACCGCCGCCGCGCGTATTCTCAAAAAACGCGCCCGGGTCGCGGAAGTAGTTGGCGATATACGACTTCACTTGCTTGCTCTGCCCCACGATCCACAGCACGATGAACAGCGCCATCATCGCCGTGACAAAATCTGCATACGCCACTTTCCATGCGCCGCCGTGATGGCCGCCGTGTTGATTTTTTTTCTTCTTGACGATCAGAACCGGTAGTTCGTGGTGCACGGTCGTTCCTAAGCGCTTTCCGGCGGCGGTTGATTTTCAGCCGGCTTGGCCGATGATCGGACGGCGCTTTCCAGTTCGTTAAAGGTTGGCCGCACATCACTGAAGATCACGCGGCGTGAAAATTCCACCACCATAATAGGCGCGTTGCCTTTCGAGAAGGCAACCACCCCCGCTTTGATGCACTCGAAGAACCGCGCTTCCGATTGGTTCAACACTTCGATGTGCGTTGCAAGCGGCTGCACAAACCCGTACGACGCCAGCACTCCGATGAATGTTCCCACCAACGCCGCCGCCACCTTATTACCAATTTCAGCAGGCGGGCCGTCGATCGCTTGCATCGTTACCACGATACCAAGAACGGCCGCCACAATGCCAAGCCCCGGAAGCGAATCGCCAATTTTTTGAATCATCGTCGGCGTCGTGGCTGTTTCTGCATGATGCGACTCAATATCTGCCTCAAGCATAGCCTCGAGGTCGTGGGGCGGCACGCCGCCGCCAAGCAAGAGTTTGATCGTGTCGCAGAAAAACGCCAATCCGTGGTGATGTTGAAGCAGGAACTCGTTCTTCGCAAAGATAGCGCTCTTCTCAGGATGTTCGATGTGCTGTTCGAGGTTGATGAGACCGTCGCGGGTGGCAATGGTAAAGACCTCGTACATTGTCTTGAGCGTGTTGACGTACACTTCCTTTGTATACCGGTCTCCCCTTGTTACTGCTCCAATGGCGGCGACAAGCTGCTTCAGATTGCGGATAGGCGAGGAAATCATGAGCGACCCGATTGTGGCGCCGCCGATGATGAAAAATTCGCTCGGCTGAATAAGAACCCCCAAGGGTCCTCCGTGTGCGGCAAATCCGCCCAAGACACCGACAAGCACAACGGCAATACCGACATACACGAACACGCGATTTACTCCTTCCGTTTCGATTGTTTCGCCAAAAGTCCGGCAACGTTTTGCACGGACTGCTTGCTGACGCGGGTGGCGGCGACATTCTGCCGCTGAATTGCTTCATACACTTCCGCGCGAAATATTTTTACCGACCGCGGCGCTTCAACGCCAATCTTTACTTGACCGTCCGATATGCCGAGAACTTTGATCACGATTTGATCTCCGATCATGATCGTCTCATCGGTTTTGCGCGTCAGGACCAGCATAGGTTAGACTCCTTCGGTTTGGACCTGAGCCGCAAAGAGCGGATATTGCACCGAGAATTGATCTTCATCCAGGATCACCTGTCTTCCCGTCCGGCTTGCCGGATCAATAACGATCGGGCTTCGCAGGTTCACGCTTGACCGCGCCGGGTCATCGTGCAGGCTTGCCACCACAAAAATCGTAGCGCCCTTGCCGTTCGGCACGACATTTTCATACTCGGCGTTCAGGAGCGCGGGGTCGAGCATCGGAAAACTGAGTTCGGAATCCTCCAGAGACACGAGCCAGCGAAACGGCTCGGAGTCCTCGTCATTCACGACAATAAATTTTTTGTTCCCCTCGAATCCAATGATGCCGTCGGGAAATTGAAGAACGTGCTCAGCATCGTATTCGAATTCGCCAAATTGATGATTATTGAATTTCATAGCTTCATTCCTCCAAAATACTTCACGTGTAATCAATGGCCGCTTTGTGTTTCGGGCTGGCTCTGTTGCGCCAGATTGGTGACAATGACAATATCGACACGACGATTGCGCGCGCGATTCTCGGCGGTGGTGTTCGGCACCAGCGGTTGATATTCGGAGAATCCGACCACGGTAACTTTCTCCGCATTCAGCTGGTGCTTTTCGATCAAATAGAAACCTGTGTTGACCGCCCGCGCCACCGAAAGATGCCAGTTGGACGGAAATTGCGCCGTACTGATCGGAACATTATCCGTGTGTCCCTCAACGCGTATGTCGTTTGGCAGTGTTTTCAACAAGCTCGCCAGCGTGTCCATCGTTGATAGCGAGTTCTGCTTCAACACGGCGCTGCCGGAAGCAAAAAGAAGTTCCTCCATGATATGCACCGTAATGCCGCGCTCATTCTGCGAAACCGAAATCATCCCCGATGCGATCGCTTTTTTCAGTCCCATCGCCAACATCTCTTCAATTTGCTTCCGCTCACGCACGAGCGTCGCAACCGGAAGATCGATTGCTTGTGGCGCCGCATTCACGACTGCCGGATGCGAGCCGCCAAACACATCACCAAATGCCGCAACGATGGCTTCGTACTTTCCTCCATCGATCTTTGACATGGCGTACAGGATGACAAAGAGTCCGAGCAACAGCGTTATCAGATCGGCGTAAGTCAGCAGCCAACGGTCTTGGTTGTCCGGCTCTTCGTGTTTTCTCGATCGTTTTTTCATTATGTCGTTGCACTCTGCGTGCGCGCCAACATGCTATCTAACCGTGCCCTTACTACCGTCGGAATTTCCCCTGCTTGGACGGCAGCGACGCCTTCAACAATAAGCTCGGCAAATCGCTGTTCCTCGGCGTGCATCAATTTCAATTTGTCGCTGATCGGCAGCCAAACGATATTAGCCATCAAGACACCCCAGAGCGTTGCAACAAACGCGCTGGCGATATGATGAATAAGTTGGTTGGGGTCGTCTCCTGCGGCGGCAAGCGTCGCAATCAATCCCATCACGGTGCCGATGATACCCATCGTGGGCGAATATCCTCCCATCTTCTGGAACATCTGCGCTCCCTCATGATGCCGGTCGGCGGCATAGTGAATCTCCGTCTCTGCAAGTGCGCGCAGCACGTGCGGCTCCGTTCCATCGATAGCCAGACGCATCATGCGTCTGAGGAAATCGATGTTGGCATTTTCGACTTCGCGTTCTAACGAGAGAAGTCCTTCTTTCCTCGCCATCATTGATAACCGAACCAAGAGTTCAATGGCCCGGTTGGTATCGTACTCCGGCGGCCTCACAACAAGTCCGATGAGCGAAAAAAACCGGTTCATGGATCCGCGACCGCTGCCGATCATGGCTGCGGCAAATGTGCCGCCGAACACGATAATCATTGCGGGAATGAGGATCAACGCTCCGAACTGTCCTCCTTCAAGAAGGAATGAGCCGAAGATCGAGATCAATCCCAGCGTTAAGCCTCCGATGGTGCCTATATTGAGCGAGCGATTCATGCTAACGGAGATAATCCAATAATGTTTTGGGAAGTATGTTAGCGCCAGTGCTCAATGCGGCCTCCAGCATTGTCTGGTTTTTCTTGAGGTCGACCGCCGATTGCGCCACATCGACATCCTGCTGATCGGAAAGAAGCGCTCTGAGCTTTTGCTGTTGCTCCTGAAGCTGCGTTTTGATGTTCTCGCAATTTGTTTGAAGCGCACCGGCTTTGCTCGCCGCACCGAGCACATTGTCCATGGCTGCATCCAACGCGTCCATTTGCGCGTTGGTGGGAGCGGTACCGGCTTTCAGAGCGTCGCGCAATTGAATCAACTGATTGAAAATCTGCGTCCCTTGAAAAGCTTGCTGTCCGTCGACATTGACCTGCAAAGAAAATCCCTCGCCAACCGGATAAGCGATAGTTCCTGTAATGCCGGCGGCATTTGTCGAGACCGTTGTTCGGCCCGCATCGATGGTGTACGGCTGGTTAGTCGTTTGGACGCCGCCAAAAATGTACTTGCCGTTAAATTTTGTGTTTGCAGTATTCAATGCTTCGTCGATAAACTGATCGATCTGCTGCGCTAACGCCGGGTACGCATCGAGTCGGCTGCCATTGCGTGTTTGAATCGCAATGTCCTTCACCTTGATAAGCACGTTCGAGAAATCGTTCAGCGCAGACGCTGTCGTATCCAACGTACTGACGGCGTCATCAATGTTCTTCTGAAACGTGTCGTTACGCTGAAGCTGGGTGTTCAAGCGAAGAATGCGTTCCGTTGCTTGCGGGTCGTCCGACACTTTCAACACGCGCTTGCCCGTTGCAAGCTGACTTTGCAGGTCGGTAATCCGCCCCTGCGTATAGTTAATGCTGCTGAGAAAACTGCTCGCTATTTGGTTTTCCGTGATACGCATGGTTACACCATCTGCAATATGGTTCTCATCAATTCGTCCGCCGACGTTACAACTCGTGCCGAAGCTTGATAGGCACGCTGATACTGGATCATCTTCACCATCTCTTCATCGATCGAGACGCCGCTGACCGAAGATCGTTGATTCTGAAGTTGCGCAAGAATGAGTCCCTGCGATGTGGCGGAATTTTGCGCCGTCTTGATCGCCGTTCCAAGATTGCCGACAAATCCATTGTAGTAATCCGCAACGGAAGCAGTATTGCTCTGGAGAACAAGATTCTGTCCGGCGTCTGCCAGCGCAAGGGCAATTTTGTTATCTCCCGGCGAACCGTCGCTGGATGCCGCAACGAGCGAAGGATTGTTCGCCACCGCCGCGTTCACGCCGATCGAAGCTGCGGTTGTGCCTGTAAAGAATGCCACGCCTGTCGATGGAGCAGCGCCCAGACCGTACCCGCCAGCATGGATCGTGTTCACGGTGCTGACCAACGCACCGGCAAGCGTATCGAGCGATGAAAGATAGCCGGGAAGTTTTGTGTTGTAAGCGTCAAGAATGCTTCCCAATTCACCGGCGTTGATGCCAAGCGGCGTCGAGGATGTCCCCGCGGTGATAGAAATCTGGCCGCTCGCATTCGTAACTTTCAGTGGTATGGAACC
>JACRFF010000111.1 GCA_016218005.1 Ignavibacteriales bacterium | reverse complement strand
TTATTTATTTGGAATGGCAATAGTTAGACTATGTTTTCGTACATCCTCTCGATAAGGCCGGCGTATTTTTGCTCGACCACCTTCCGTTTGACCTTTTGTGTCGGAGTGATTTCTCCACCTTCCACCGTCAACGCTTGAGGCAGCAATTCAAACCGCCGAACGCGCTCGTAGTTCGCTAAGTCTTTCTGGAGCCGTTCGATTTCGGAACCAAAGAGGTTGCGTATCTCCTCAAGCTGCACAAGGTCTGCTTCATCGTGGAATTTCACGCCGGCGCTTTGGGCATAATCCTTCAGGATATCAAACTCCGGAATGATGATCGCCGAGCAAAACATTCTGCCGTCGCCAATGAGAATGAACTGGTCGATGTACTTGCTTTGCAGGAATAAGTTTTCGATCGGTTGCGGCGCAATGTTCTTGCCGCCGGAACTGACAAAGAGGTGCTTCTTGCGGTCAGTGATGACGAGATGTCCCTCAGAATCGAACATGCCGATATCGCCGGTATGAAACCAACCTTGCCGGTCGATGACCTCGTCGGTCGCCTTCTTGTTATTAAAGTAGCCGCTCATAATGTTTGGGCCTTTGGCAAGAATCTCTCCATCTTCGGCTATCTTGATTTCAATTCCCGGAATTGCTTTGCCGACGGCTCCGAACTTGAAATCGTCGAGCCGATTGACCGTGAGCACCGGCGAGGTTTCGGTCAGGCCATAGCCTTCGATGATCGTAATGCCGATGGCTTCGAAGAATTCTCCGAGTTCACGCGGTAATGCTGCGCCCCCCGAAACAAAAAATCTGATACGGCCGCCCGTGCGTTCTTTCAGTTTGGAATAAACGATCTTACTTGCCAGCGCGTGTTGCGCTTTCAGAATCGGTGAAATACTTCCTCGTCGTTTGGCGCGAGCGAATGCGCGTCCAACGGCCACGGCCCAATGGAATACCTTCTGTCGCGCCGCCGGCGAATTGTCAATCTGTTTGGTGATGCGGCTATGAATCCGCTCGAATAATCGCGGCACGGTCGTCACGACGGTGGGATGTACCTCCAACAGATTATCGCGCACGCTCTCAATACTTTCAGCATACGCCACAGTAGCGCCGCACGCCATAGCAGTGTAGTAGCCTGCCATGCGTTCAAACGAATGGCACAGCGGCAGGAATGACAAGAGCGTGTCTTCCGGGCCAAATGGAATTACCTGCGCGGAAGCTATAATATTCGTAACCAAATTGTTGTGTGTCAGCATCACGCCTTTAGGATTGCCGGTGGTGCCGGAGGTATAGATAATCGTCAAAAGATCTTCGGGCTTCGGCTTGGTCATAGTCTCCGAAAAGAAATTCGGATGCTGCCGCTCATACTCTTGACCGAGGTCGTATACTTTCGAAAACCCGATCACCCGCGAATCCTCTACCGCTCCTTTTTCCGTTATCAAGATCACACGCTTGAGCGTTTTGATCTTCGATTGAATCTTGAGAACCTTGTTCAATTGAAAACTATTCGAGGCGATAACCACCTTGACGCCGGAATCACTGAAGATGAATTCCAATTGCTTGGGCGTGAGGGTTGGATACACGGGAACATTTACTGCACCGAGACAAACGATTGCCATATCCGCAATCACCCATTCAGGACGGTTCTCCGAAATGATGCCGACCTTGTCGCCCTTTTTCAATCCCAACGATGCAAGCCCGCAAGCGAAAAGTTCGACATTCCGCCGGTATTCGTTGTACGAGATTCCTCGATACATCCCATCAACCTTGTGCATCAGTAATGGCCGAGTGTCAGAGCCAAACTTCTTCGTAATGCGTTCAAACATCTCGCTGATCGTCGTAAAAGGAATGGCGACAGACATGGGATTGGTCCTTTCGAAGTAGTTGAATTGGTTGAAATAGTAGCGCAACGATCCCACAGAAGCAAGCCCCTCGGTAGAATCAGCCTGATCGAACTCAAAAGGCCAATGCTTGACCAAGAAAGGGGATAACTCCGTTCCGCAACAAGAATTTAAGCAAACAGTGCTGTTTACTGCTTCTCAAGGGGAAATGTGATGGCACCTCCCCAAGTTTCCGAGACAAGTCAAAGTTATCTTGTTCGCAAGTAAAATCTGTTATCAACATTTGAATTTTAACTTGACAAGACCTCCCTAAGCACTTATATTCACATCCAGTTGCGCATCGAAAAACCTGGCGAGCGCGAAAGCCCCCGCCCGATGTGAAAAAGAGTCAGGTCCGGCGCAGCGACCAGCCGTTCATTCTTAAACACTGAATTCCAGACTACCGTCATCCGATGCAGATGCATTCGTTTGATGGCGTTGTTTTCTTTGATGACAACTATCTACAACTCTCAAACACCTCTAAACTCAGGAGGCCTTCATGGCTGAAACTCGGGTTGCCACCACCTCAACCGAGTCCGCGGCTCGTCTTCACACGCACGAGCAGCACGGGTTAACATTCCAACGCTGCTTCTCCACACCAGGCGTTCATCCGTTCGACGAAGTCGAATGGGAACTCCGGACTGCCGTGATCTCAAATGAGAAGGGCGAGAAGGTGTTTGAACAGAAGGACGTCGAAATTCCAAAATCGTGGTCGATGACCGCAACGAACGTCGTTGTCTCAAAGTACTTTCACGGACAGATCGGCATGCCGGACCGCGAAACAAGCGTGAAGCAACTCATCGAGCGTGTTGCACGCACGTATTATTTGTGGGGATTGAAGGGCGGATATTTTACGTCGCAAGACGACGCGGAGATTTTCTACAATGAACTTTGTTTTCTATTTGTGAATCAATACACGGCCTTTAACAGTCCGGTGTGGTTCAACGTGGGCGTGGAAGAACGACCGCAATGCTCGGCGTGTTTTATCAACTCGGTGAAAGATTCTATGGGCGCCATTCTTGATCTCGCCAAGACCGAAGGTATGCTCTTCAATTACGGGTCGGGAACCGGCTCGAATCTCTCGACGCTTCGTTCATCGAAAGAGCGGCTTTCCGGCGGTGGTACGGCGTCGGGCCCGGTGTCGTTCATGAAAGGATTCGATGCGTTCGCCGGCGTCATCAAGTCCGGAGGCAAAACGCGGCGCGCAGCAAAGATGGTGATCCTCAACATTGACCATCCGGATGTTCCGGAGTTCATCAATTGTAAGTCGGATGAAGAAAAGAAAGCGTGGGCGCTCATCGACGCCGGATACGACGGCGGATTCAATGTGCCCGGCGGCGCATACGATTCGATCTCCTATCAAAACGCCAACCACTCGGTGCGCGTTACGGACGAATTTATGCGCGCTGTGCTGGAAGACAAAGAATGGTGGACCACCGCCGTCACGACAGGCAAACCGTTGGAGAAGTTCAGAGCGCGTGACTTGATGCGCCGAATGGCCGATGCGGCGTGGGTCTGCGGCGACCCCGGCATACAGTACGACACCACGATCAACAACTGGCACACGTGCTCGACCACGGCTCGCATCAACTCTTCCAACCCGTGCAGCGAATATATGTTCCTTGACGACACGGCGTGCAATCTTGCGTCGCTCAACCTGATGAAGTTCCGCCGCGAGGACGGCACATTCGACGTCGAGGCTTTTCAGAAGGCCGTGCAGTTCACGATCACGGCCATGGAGATTTCGGTCGATAATTCCAGCTACCCGACTCCAGCCATTACGCAGAACTCGTTCGATTTCCGCCCGCTCGGTCTTGGATACGCCAACCTCGGCGCTTTGCTGATGTCGCGAGGCATTGCGTATGATTCGCCTGAAGGCCGCGACCTCGCCGCCGCTATTACCTCCCTTATGTGCGGTGAAGCGTACAAGCAATCGGCGCTCATCGCAAAAGAAGTCGGGCCGTTCAAGTATTTTAACGCCAACAAAGAGCCGTTCATGAAAGTGATGGCGAAGCACGGCATCTACGCGGAGAAGATCGATAAGACGCACGTGCAAGACGACCTCTGGGAAGCGCAAACCAACGTGTGGAACGACGTCGTACAACTCGGCAGCGAATACGGCATCAAGAATTCGCAAACGACCGTGCTTGCCCCCACCGGCACCATCGGCTTTATGATGGACTGCGATACGACCGGAGTCGAGCCGGATATTGCGCTGGTGAAGTACAAGAAGCTCGTCGGCGGCGGACTGTTGAAGATCGTCAACAACACCGTGCCGGAAGCGCTGGTCAAGCTCGGCTACGATCAAGAACAAGTCGAGCACATTATTGCGTACATCGACAAGAACGACACGATTGAAGGCGCTCCCCATCTTAAAGAAGAACACCTTTCCGTTTTCGACTGCGCATTCAAGCCGGCCAAAGGCAAGCGGTCTATCCAGTATATGGGGCACATCCGCATGATGAGCGCGGTGCAGCCGTTCCTTTCCGGCGCCATTTCCAAGACCGTCAACATGCCGACCGACGTTACCATCGAAGACATCGAGAACGCATACATCGAGGCGTGGAAGCTTGGACTGAAAGCCGTTGCCGTCTACCGCGATGGCTGCAAGCGCACACAGCCGCTCAGCACGTCGCTTGACGCCAAGAAAGAAGAGAAGGCCGGCGCCGCCACGCCGAGACCCGCGCGTCGTCGCTTGCCGGATGAGCGCGCTTCGATCACGCACAAATTCAGCATCGCCGGCCACGAGGGTTACATCACCGTCGGGATGTTTGAAGACAGCATGCCGGGCGAACTCTTCATCACCATGAGCAAGGAGGGTTCCACCATCTCCGGCTTGATGGACTCGCTTGCCACGTCAGTTTCGATTGCATTGCAGTACGGCGTGCCGCTCAAAGTGCTGGTGGATAAGTTCAGCCACGCGCGCTATGAGCCGAGCGGATTTACGAACAATCCGGAAATCCCGATTGCAAAGTCAGTCAGCGATTATATTTTCCGGTGGCTCGGCAGGAAATTCTTGCAGGAAGATGGCGAGACGCCGATTGCCCCGGCATTGAGTACGCAGGCCGTCGCAACGCCGAAAGAAACGCTCACCGTTGCGGCAATCAAGGCGGCAAGCGTGATGGAGAAGAACGAGAAGGTGGTCTTCGAGCAGCAAGCCGACGCTCCCCCGTGCCACAACTGCGGCAGCATTATGATTCGCAGCGGCTCGTGTTACAAGTGTCTGGATTGCGGAAGTACATCGGGTTGTTCCTGATGTACTGGAGTCCGCCGATCTTCATGACGGGCGGCAAGAAAAGATTGAACCAACGCCGATGGCCGAAAGGGTATCGGCGTTGCTATTCAATAGGTCTCTTTCCCTCGCTCCCAAGCTCCGCTTGGGAGCGTAACCCGTCTGCTCTGCTGACAACCCCTGAAGCAGAGCTTCAACCGCAACATTCCCAACGAGACGTTGGGAATGAGATATTCAGAAAGGTAGAACTGGCAAGCGGCGCCAGGCGCTCCCTCCTGACGCACAATGGGGAACATTCCTATTTCTTCTGTTCAGAACGCTTCTTGATCTTTTCAATGCTCGCTTTTGCAGCTTTCGCCGTTGACGAGGAGAGAAGATAAAATCCACCGCCGGCATCGCTCGGTACCGCTTCGAGCGCCGGAATAACCGACGCATCTCCGATATCGCCGAGAATTTGCGCGGCGTTGGTCTTAACAGCGTCGTTCTTGTCCGTCAGGAGATGCACAAGCGTCTGAATTGCCAGCGCGTTCCCCCGCCCATACCTGCGGATGATGCCCAACGACGTATAACGCGTGGAGTTTATTTGCCCATACGCAGTTCGCTGCACGGCAACGCTCAACGCAAATGAAGAATCCAACGAAGCGAGCGAACTGAGCGCCGTATTGGAGACACCGTTCAGCCGCGACGGATAATCGAGATATGCACGCAATATTGCGGCTGCGTTCGCGGAATCTACGCGCACAAGCGACCGGAGCGCGCTCGACATGACATTGTAACTGGAATCTTCCAGCGATCGATGAAGCGACTCGGCAACATCTTTGCCTTTGAAGAAGCGCAGCGCGGAAACAGCCGCATCGCGTACCGACGGCTTCGTGTCAGCATGGGAAGCTTGCAGAAGAGCGGCGCGAAGCGCGGGCTTCATAGTGTCCGAGACCGCAGCGAGCGAACCGGAGCGAGCTGCCGCTTCACGACGCACTCCCCAAAACGGATCGTGCAGCAATCGGTCTGCGATCACCGATGCGTTTTCCAGCGACGGCGCAAGCGCCTGCAATGCGCGGATTCTGTCGATCGGATTCTTCGCCGACGCGGCTTGGTATCTCCATTCTTCCGCCGGCTTTTCCCACTTCAATTCTTTGAGCAGCCAATTGCCCTTGTCGAAAATGACGAGCATCGGCTTCTGAGAACACGGCAGCGTGAACGTTGTATCGGCCGTAACCACACCGACGCGGTGCGTTTCGCTTCCCGTCGCCGTGGTCGCCTCGATCTCCACGGGCATGCGGAAGATTCCGGTCAGGCTGTCTTGCCGCTGAACCTGTTTGACGCGCAGGGCAAGATTCTTCGCCGTTTCATTCCACGCATACGAAAGCTCGAAGTTCGGATGCCCCGCTTTATACACCCATTGGTCGAAGAACCATTGAAGGTTTTGGCCCGTGGCTTCCTCGATGGCAACTTTCAGATCGTTCGTTTCAACCGGCTGAAACTGATGCTTGGTGATATAATGCTTAATGGCGCGGTGATAGAGATCGTCGCCGAGCAAGAATCGAAGCATGTGCAGCACCGAAGCGCCTCGCGGATACACGTTCTCGCCGTACGACTCGACACTCACGATCGGTTTTCTGCCTTTGGTGGTATCCACCACAATGCCCGCTTGCTGACCTTGGTACATCATCAGGTCAAATTCGTCGCGTCCGGAAACGTATTCGAAGTACAGCGGATCGTAGTAGCTCGCAAAGCTTTCATTCAGCCACACGTGGCGAAAATCCTTGCACGTCACAACGTCGCCCCACCACTGGTGGGCAAGCTCGTGCGCGATCAGGCTTCGCGGGTCAACGTCGAGTCGCGCTCGTTTTTCCGGCACCGCCCAGTTATCCGAGAGAGTTGTTGCGGAAGAATTTTCCATTCCGCCAAAATGGTCCTGCAAAATGATCTGTCCATATTTTTCCCACGGATAGTCGAAGCCGATGGTTTGATTGAAGAACGAGATCATCGACGGCGTATGGCGGAACGTTTCGCGCGCGTTGGCGGTGTCGTTCGGATAAACATAGTATTCGAGCGGAAGTTTTCCGACACGATCCTTCAATACTGCAAACTCACCTGCCGCGATCATGATAAGGTAGGACGAATGTGGCTTCTCTTCTTTCCAGTGAAACGTCTTCGTTCCCTTCTTCTTGTCTTCCTTTACGTTGACCAGTTTACCGTTGGAGAGAAACACAAACTTGGAGTTCACCGTCCCGATCACTTCTGAGGTTGCCTTGTCGTTGGGATAATCGTAACAGGGGAACCAAAAATGATTTGTCGTGTCTTCGCCTTGCGACCAGATCTGAAGGCGCTTCGACGGATAGGCAGAATCAGGACCATTGAAGGTTAGGCCGAGTCTGGGCGTGCACGAATACGCAATAGAGACCAGAACGGTGTCGCGTTGGGAATATTTCTTGCCAAGCTCAACGGAGACTTCGGAAGATGTCGCGTGGAATTGCGCCGGCGTTCCTCCAACCGAAACCTTTTTGATCGTCATTTCTCCCGCGTTGAATCGCGCCGTTGTGAGCGCCGGCATCAGCGGCACGAGCGTGATTGTCGCGTTTCCTTCAACTGATTTCGTTTGTTCGAACAATGTCGCTTCAATTTTGTAGTGAAGAACATCGTATGTTCGGTTCGGCGTCTCGCCGGCATCGCGCGGGGAAAAGATCTCTTGACCGAAGAGAGTCGAGACGAACAACAAGAGGATGGCAGAATAAGTTAGAAATTTCATGGGGGTTCCTTCAGATAGAAATGATGTGTTCACTACCAGTACATTGTGCTGTGGAATCTAACCAGCACTGGCGGAAGAAGCAAGGTTTGGTGCGTTCGCAATTCTTGAATTGTTTGTAATTGTGGGGGAATGTACCCGGCAATGTCAACTCTACTTGCTTTTCTGAACCCTTTCCTCTAACGTTTCACAAATTCCTACCGAGGAGAAGCTGATGAGACGTATCGTACTAGGCACACTGTTACTCATTCTTGCGGGATGCGCCGCCACCAAACAAGTGGAGCGCAACGAGCAAATCCTTCACAAAGCAGAACAACTTTCCCAATCAGCCATTATTGTTGATACGCATATCGACGTGCCGTACCGGCTGAGGAATAAAATGGAAGACATCACGCAATACACGAAGAATGGAGATAAATTCTCCGGAGAGTTTGATTATCCCCGCGCCAAACAGGGCGGGCTGAACGTTCCTTTTATGTCCATCTACGTTCCGGCCGAGCACGAAACCCAGAAGATCGCCAAGAGTACGGCGGACGACCTGATGCGCATGATGGATTCGATCATCACGGCACATCCGGAAAAGTTTGCGCGTGCCGGCTCCCCCGCAGACGTTACGGCACAGTTTGGAAAGGGGCTTATCAGCTTCGCGTATGGCATGGAGAACGGCTCGCCCATTGAAGGCGACCTGAAGAACTTGAAGTATTTTTACGACCGCGGCATCCGGTATATCACGCTGACGCACGGCAAGGATAACCATATCGGCGACTCTTCCTACGATACAACACATACGTGGAAAGGATTGAGTCCCTTTGGCAAGGAAGTCGTCGTTGAGATGAATCGACTCGGCATCATGGTGGATATTTCGCACGTCTCCGACGACACCTTTTGGCAAGTCCTCGCGCTCAGCAAAGCTCCCCTGATCGCGTCGCATTCTTCGTGCCGCGCATACACGCCCACGTTTCAACGCAACATGTCGGATGAGATGATCAAGGCGATGGCGGCAAAGGGGGGCGTCATCCAAATAAATTTCGGCTCCGATTTTATCAGCGATGAATACCAGAAAAAAGACCGCGACCGCCGCGATTCGATCAACGCCCAACTGCGGCCGCGCAATCTGACCATGCGGGATTCCGCAGGGCGCGTCGTTGCGCACGAGTATGAGATGCATCATCCGCTCGCCGTCGTCGATGTGAAGGATGTCGCCGCCCACATCGACCACGTTGCGAAGATTGCCGGCATCGACCACGTAGGGCTTGGCTCGGATTTCGACGGAGTCGGCGATTCATTGCCGACCGGATTGAAGGACGTTTCGATGTATCCGAATCTCATCTACGAACTTCTCGCGCTCGGCTACTCGGATGCCAACATTGAAAAGGTCTGCGGCAAGAATCTGCTGCGTGTCTGGTCAACGGTTGAGGAAGTGGCGCATCAGCTTCAACGGCAATAGCTGTACGTCGTGTTGGGACTGGGCAAGGTCGGCTAAGTCAATGCACCGCACGTTGTTTATCGTCGAACGAGGATTCATATGAAATTCTCCATCACAAAAAAGATTACGCTTCCGTTTGCCATCATTCTGTTCTTGATGGGAGGCATGGCGCTTGATACGTACATCTCTCAAACCATCGATAAGCGCGGCCTCGAAGATTTGGACCGCCAGGCACAGCATCTGCAAATAGCCAGCCAGCTTCAACGCGACCTTGGTTCGATGCTGATGGCAATCAATGACTTCGTTCTGACATCCGATACGAGCTACAGAACCTCCTACCGTGCTCTCCTATCGAAGACACAAGCAGACCTTTCCGAATTCGGAGAGCGCGTAATCGACCCTTCCGAGCGCGTGCGGTTGCTTTCGATCCAAACTGCACTTTTCGGGCTGGACGAATTAGCAAAGCAGGTGTTTGCCTTGCGCAATGCCAAAAACGACCCGTACGCTTTGCGCTTGATGCAAGAGTTGCATCATCGTTTCGGGAGCGCGATGTATGGCCAAACCGGCCACATGATCGACGAAAGCTATGCCCGCGTGGCGCCGGCCATTGCCGCGGTTCAAGGAACTGCGCCGCACCAAATTTGGATGGCGGTGATTCCGGCATTCATCGTGCTGGGCATCAGCATCGCGACGGTCTTGCTGACGACGCGCAGAATTTCTGGACCCCTTCTTAGTCTGGTGGCCGTTGCGGAGCGCGTCGCCGCGCGAGATTTTTCTTCGTATCTCAAATCGGAAGCGGAAGATGAAATCAGTTTGCTGGAAGCAGCGTTCAATTTCATGAAGGAAGAAATCCAGCGCCGCTACGAAGAACTGGAAAACTTCGCCAACATCATTGCAAACGACTTGCGAAACCCCATTACCAGCATCAAAGAATTCAGCAAGACGCTTCTTGACGACTACGGCCGCCAGCTGAAACCGGAGGCGAGTGAAAATCTTCGGCGTATCGGTTCTACCTGCACGCAGATGACGGAATTGATCCAAGAGATGCTCGACTTCGCTCACGCAGGAAAGATCGAGTTCTACCATGAACCGGTCTCCATGCAGATGCTGCTTGAAGATATCAAGCTGGATCTCGCCACCTACGCGAAGGAGCAAAACGCAACCGTTGCCATCGAATCCAATCTTCCGGCAGTTACTTGCGATCCGGTTCGATTCTCGCAAATGTGGAGGAACTTGATTTCCAACGCTATCAAGTACAACAACAATCCGGAGCCCCGCGTCGAAATCGGAACGGAGATAGCCAAAGACCGATCGCATTTCCAATTCTTTCTGCGAGATAACGGCATCGGCATCGACGAGAGTCATTTCGAGACGATCTTCTTGCCGTTCAAGCGTTTGGCGGATAGCATCAAGTACGAAGGAACGGGGATTGACCTCGCCATCGCCAAGCGCGTTATCGATTCCCACGGCGGAAAAATTTGGGCTACGTCGGATGCCGACGGCGGAACGACATTTCACTTCACGGTGCCAAAATCCATTTCATTCTAAAACAGATTTGAGGATGCGATGAAACGTCTCGTGCTTTTTGCCATGAGTCTGGCTCTTTCTCTTTCGGTTGTGTTTTGCCAGCCGAAAAAGTTGAAGGTGTATATCTCCGCCGACATGGAGGGCATCGCCGGCGTGGTGAGCGACGATCAATTGGGACCCGGCGGGTTCGAGTATGAACGCTTCCGGCAATTCATGACGAAGGAAGTGTTGGCCGCAATCCGTGCGGCACAAGAATCCGGCGCCGCCGAAATTCTCGTCAGCGATTCGCACGGGAATGGCGAGAGCTTGCTGATCGACCAGTTCCCGCCGGACGTTCGCGTCGTTCGCGCCTGGCCGCGACGATTAGAGATGATGGCGGGCATCGACCAAACGTTCGATGCAGTGATGTTCATCGGCTATCATTCATCCACCAACAACACGCAGGGCGTTCGCGCACACACCTTTTCCAGCGCGCGATTGACTCGTGTTGCACTCAACGGAACTGTCGTAACCGAAGCGGCGTGGAACGCAGCCATCGCCGGATATTTCGGCGTACCGGTGGTGATGATGTCCGGAGACGACGCTGCGTGCGCCGAGGTGAAAGCGGCTCTCGGCAACATTGAGACGGCAGAAGTCAAAAAGTCGCTCGGCTTTCATTCCGCCAACACGCTTACTCCGGAAGCTTCGCAAGCGTTGATCGCGCAGAAGGTCAAGGCCGCGCTTGGCCGGCTGAAAGACTTCAAGCCGTATGTCGTGAAATCTCCGGTTGCGCTCGATATGAGCTTCAAGCACTATCGTGTTGTGGAGGTCTTATCCTACCTCAAGGGGGTGGAGAGAATCGATTCGCGTTCGATTCGTTGGATGGGAAAAGACATAATTGACGTCACCGATTTTCTGGTTTTCCTCTTGAACTATAACGTCGGCCTTGAACCGTGAAGCGAATTGCGCACACGGCTTGTTTGGTGTTGCTTGCGGCAGCGGCGGGCTTAGGACAGGAGAGTTCGCGTCCACGTCTGCGCGATCTTGGCGTTGAAGTCGGCATCTTCCGCACCGGCGTAACAGCCATTCTTCCGCACGGCGGCAATCTTTTTCAAGAGAAAGTTCCTGCGGCAATTGTCGTAGGAAACGGCTTTGGGAAACTGATCGGTTCCACGCAGGTGGAAGAGTTGGGGCAGGTCGAAACGCCGATTCTCCTGACGAACACCTTGAGCGTGTGGGAAGTTGCGAATGGCGTTGTCGATTATATGCTCGCACTGCCGGGAAATGAAACTGTTCGGTCCATCAACCCGGTAGTAGGAGAAACCAACGACGGCTGGTTGAACGATATTCGCGGCAGGCACGTTACGCGCGCTCATGCGGTGGAAGCAATTCGGTCGGCGCAGCGCGGTCCCGTGCCGGAAGGAGCCGTCGGCGCGGGCGCCGGAACGGTGTGCTTCGGTTGGAAGGGAGGCATCGGCACAAGCTCACGATTGTTGCCGCCGATATTGGGCGCCAGCCAGCCACCAGCCCGACAGCTGCCCGCCCGAACCGCTTTGGCGGGCGGGTCTGGCGGGTCAGTCGGGCTGGGATACACCGTTGGCGTGTTGGTGCAAACAAACTACGGCGGCGTGTTGGAACTCGCGGGCGTTCCCATCGGCAAGGAACTCGGGCAGTACTCGTTCAAAGAGCAGTTAAACTATGGCGACGGCTCGTGTATGATCGTTGCCGCAACCGACGCTCCGCTGAATTCAGCGCAACTCAAGCGGCTCGCGCGGCGCGCGCTGCTGGCGTTAGGAAAAACCGGCTCTGCTATGAGCCACGGCAGCGGCGACTACGTGATTGCCTTCTCTACCGCAGCAGAGTGCCGCATCAAATCGACGGCGAACCGCACCGAACCTTCTCTCCGATTCAGGGAAGACGACCTCTCTCCTCTCTTCCAAGCAATCGTGGAAGCGACGGAAGAGGCAATCTACAATTCTCTGTTGAAGGCAACCGACACCAAGGGATATCATCAACACGAGTCGAAAGCATTGCCGCTCGGTCGCGTGAAGGAACTCCTGAACAAGTACGGCAGGAGTCGATAGAAGAATGGACTGCGAACCGTGAAAGCGGTTTACCGTTTTTCTTACCACACTACGGCGATGTTAACCGCCGCTTGCCGGTGCCATCGGCGTTCATGATCCAGAGCGCACCGTCTCCCTGCTGGGTTCGCGTATAGACGATTTTCTTTCCATCCGGACTCCACGCCGGATAATCTCCTCCATCATCCACCAACACAACGGGAACTCCGTTGGTAACCGATGCCTTCGCCACTTGCGCGTACGCATTATCGGACGTGCGAGCAAACAGAAGATCACCGCCAACGGGGTTGATGGAAACGAATGAACAGGCGTAAGAGGAAACAATCGTTGTGAGGGTTCGCGCCGTAAGCG
The DNA here is from genome assembly GCA_016218005.1 of Ignavibacteriales bacterium. Taxonomy (GTDB): domain Bacteria; phylum Bacteroidota; class Ignavibacteria; order UBA10030; family UBA10030; genus JACRFF01. Next base: position 519 of record JACRFF010000111.1, on the reverse strand, counting down.
AGTCGCTCTGCACGGCATCGATGCGGTAATCTGCGGCATTCGAGGCAGAAGAAAAAACTACTTTCAAATACACAACCTCTTTCCCGTTGGGATGCCACGAGGGACAATCCCCTGCGTTGACCAACTGGCGCGCGGCAAGCGTAGCCGCATCCAACAGCCATACTCCGGTCGAGTGCACATACGCAATGCTTTTCCCATCCCTTGACCACGCCGGTCGAATATCGTCGGCTGTGCTGGTGATCTGCACCAACGAATCGCCCGATGCTTTTCGCCTGAACAAATTCCGTCCTTGCGAAAACGCAATCCACTTTGAATCGGGCGACCACGTTATACCGATCGCATCGCCAGCGTGCACAAGCCGCGTGTTCGCGCCCGATGTATCAACCAGATAGATTCCTAACACGGTGTTGACCGTAGCGGTAAAAGCTACCGACATGCCATCCGGCGACCAGCTTGGGCGCACGTGAGCATATTGTTGCTTAACGGCTGAGTTATCGGGTGATGAGGCCTGCTCGCATC
>JACRFF010000103.1 GCA_016218005.1 Ignavibacteriales bacterium | reverse complement strand
TACCGCACGTACCTTAGCATCGACAATGATTTTGCAAACCTTCGTACGCTTGGGATGAACGGCATGAAGGTAACGGTGGCGCACGAGTTTCACCACGCGATACAACTTGGCGTCTACGGCATGTGGCCGGCTCCGGAGCTGTATTTCTACGAACTTACATCTGCGTGGATGGAGGACGTTGCATTTGACTACGTGAACGACAACCTCAAAGATCTCAGTGCGTACTTTGCTCCAACAACGGCTTATACGTTCCGAGATAGCCAAGAAAGAACAAGGAGCTTCACCGAATATGACCGCTATTCTTGTCCTGGATACGAACGAAGTATTTGGGCGCATTACGTGGCGAAGCGATTTGGGGTTGACATCATGAAGGATGTCTGGTCAACGATTTCAACCATGCCGCCGCTTGCATCGGTCGAAGATGTGTTGAACCGAAGAGCCAAGGGCATGAAAGAGGCGTTCGATCAATTTTCTGTGTGGAACTATTACACGGCGGAGAGAGCGGATACGGTTCAATTCTATTCGAAAGGGAAACTCTATCCGAGATACAAGCCAAATGTTTCCGTGAGTCGAAATCAAACGAAGACGATCTTTCAGGGAAGCGCAAACAAGTTATCGGAAAACGTTATCGAGTTTGTCGGCCTTTCCGATACCATCACGGCGATTGTGGTGAGTCTTGATGCGTCGAACCTGCCAAGCAACAATGCTCAACTTGTGAATTTCGAGCTTCAAGTCTCTTCCACGATTCCCACAATTCCGTATCAGCAGTTACCGAATGGCATGTATGTCGGTTTGAAAGTTGACGACCTCTCTTTGTGGTCGGTGCATTATTTTGTTTCCTCGAAGAAGGGCGAGGCAAGCTCGATTGCCAATGTTGCGTATCCCAATCCGTGGCGCTTGAAAACTAATTCTCCGCTCAGGCTGCCGGTGAGCGATGACAGGTCTGCTAATGTCGACGTTTACATTTTGAACGCATCGATGGATCAAGTGTGGTCGTCATCGGTCGTTGTGGCAAACACGTCGGGTCAAAGGATGGCGGAGCTTTATCCAAATCAAATCCAAAACAAATTAGCGAGCGGAGTTTATTTCATTCTCATCAAAAGCAGTCAGGTTGAGCAGCTTTGGAAAGTGGCAGTCGTGCGATGATGACGTTAGCTGTACAGGCGAAGAATCTTCAAAAAGATTTTAACCGGCGGACTATTTTCAAGGGCATTAGCTTTGAATTGGGAGAACAACGCTCTCTTGTCGTAACCGGGAAAAATGGATCGGGGAAATCGACGCTTGTGAAGATTGTTGCGGGTTTGCTTTCGGCAACAAAAGGTTCGGTGGAGTATAGGACGGGAAATACGAATGTTTCCATTGATGACATCAGAGACCGGATCGGTTTTGTTTCGCCCTATTTGAATCTGTACGATGAATTCGACGCCGTTGAGAACATCAAAGTGCTTTCAAGCATTCGCTCATCGTCCGTGCCAACCGATTCTGCCATCCAAACAATGTTGGAGCGTGTTGGCATCGCCGCACGAGCGCGAAATCTCGTGCGAACGTATTCTTCGGGGATGAAGCAGCGGCTGAAGTATGCCGTGGCGGCAATCCACAAGCCCGACCTGCTCATACTTGATGAACCGACAGCGAATCTTGATGAAGAAGGGGCGGCCGTCGTTCGCTCGTTCGTTCGTGAACAAGAAGAACGCGGCATTCTCGTCGTGGCGACGAATGACCCCGCAGAAATACGCTGGGGAAAAATTATTGTCAGGCTCTAACGATGGTTGCCTGTGGACATTCTTTTTTCTATTATTAGGCATCAAATGAAATTTCAAAGCACATACGCGCTTGTGATGAAAGACGTTCGTTCCGAATTGCGAACACGGTACGCATTGAATGCGTTGTTGATGTTTGTTGTAACGTCGGTAACGACTGTGTTGTTTGCGCTCCGGTCGGACAATCCTTCGGCGCAACTATTAGCCGGAATGTTTTGGGTAGTCGTGTTTTTCACGGCGATGTCCGGGCTATCTAGAATATTCGTCAGCGAAGAAGAGCGCGGAACGACTCTTACCCTGCGTCTCCTGACGATTCCTTCCGTCGTGTTTGTAGGCAAACTTGTCGTCAATTGTCTCTTGACGCTTACGCTGACGGCTGCCGTAAGCGTTTTGTATGTGTGGGCGTTCCCCGGTTTCGCTATCGTTTCGTGGGATGTATTTATTGCCACGGTCTTTCTTGGAAGCCTCGGATTTGCGTCTGCCTCCACGATTCTTGCCGCGATCATCGCGAAGGCAAATGTTCGTGGGTCGTTGTATCCCGTGCTTGCGTTCCCGGTGCTTGTTCCGTTGTTGATGACGGTCATGAATGCAACTGCCCGCGCATTAGAGGGGGAGACAATCGCCCTCGCTTTCGGAGATCTTCAGGTTCTGGTTGGTTACCTGTTGGTAATGACGGCAGGTTCATTTCTTCTTTTCGATTACGTATGGGTGGAATAACATGAAGATCGTAAGAGCTGGAGTGATTATTCTCATCACGGTTGCCATCGTGCTAGGCGTCTCGATTCCGATGGTTCCCAAGCCGCAAAGCTTTTTCGAATACCCCATCATTCCGGGATTGGAGGAAAAAGCGCGAAATATTTTTTTCCACGTTCCGGTGGCTTGGACAACGGTCGTGGCGTTTCTTGTCTCGCTTTGGTACGGATATCGCTACTTGCGGACGAGGGACATTCAATATGACCTCAAATCATCCGCAAGCGCAGAACTTGGTTTCGTGTTTTGTTTTCTTGCCACCATCACGGGAGCGTTGTGGGCGAAATTCAACTGGGGTTCGTTTTGGAATTGGGATCCGCGGGAGACCTCCATCTTTGTCCTTCTGCTTATCTACGGGGCCTATTTTGCGCTTCGTTCTGCTATTGACGTGGAAGAAACGCGAGCCCGGCTTTCAGCCGTCTATTCCATTCTTGCCGGACTGACTGTTCCGTTTTTCATATTTGCCCTTCCGCGCTTGGTAGGTGGATTACATCCAGGTTCGGCGGGAGATGCGTCTGGCCAAACGCCCGTGGCGCAGCTACACATGCGTGGGCTGATGTTATTGAATTTCTTCCTCAGCATGATAGGATTCAATCTTTTATTCGTGTGGCTGCTCAATCTTCGTGTTCGTATTGCTCGTCTCGAATATCATCATTCACTTCAATCAATGTGAGTCCCGCTATGTTCGAATTTCTCAACAGCCATCAATTGTATATTGTGCTCGGCATTTTATTGCTTGTGTGGGTGGGCATCCTGTGGTTCCTCTTTCGTCTGGATGCCAAAGTAAAGAAACTAGAAGAATCCGTGAAGAAGGGAGAATAGCATGAACGTCAAAATTATTGTTGGAGCAATCGTCATCGTCGCAGGTATTGTGCTGAGTGCAGTCAATTTTGTTCAATCCAATGTAGAATACGGCGACTTCGCTACGGCTGCACAAACCGGCAAGAAAATCCAAGTGAAGGGTGAATGGGTTCGCGACATGGAGAGCCGCTTCGACGCCGAGAAAGCGCAGTTTAGTTTCTATCTGAAAGACGACAACAACAAAGTTGTTCGAGTCGTGTTGGAGGGGGCACGGCCAAATAACTTCGAGCTTGCCACAAGCGTTGTTGCAAAGGGAAGAATGGCGGGCGCAGAGTTCCATGCCACCGAAGTTTTGACCAAATGCCCATCGAAGTACGAAGGCAACGCCGAGGCGGTAAAGAAAACTCTGTAGCGCATTCGCTACGATCGAGAACTCGCGAAAGAAGAGAGAGGGGGGAGTTGTGATTGGGACAATCTTTGTACGAATCGCATTTGCCGCCGCACTGGCGGCATTTTTGTTCTATCTGCGGCGTCAACGAGGTGGAAATGAAAAGATGCTTGTGTTTGCTCGAGCAAGCTATCATACTGCCGTCGTTGGGCTTATGCTGGCGTTTGCTACGCTGCTGTATTTGATTCTGACTCACCAATTTCAGTACACCTACGTGTGGAACTACAGTTCCACCGACTTACCTCTTCCATTGTTGATCTCAACCTCGTATGCCGGTCAAGAAGGAAGTTTCATGCTGTGGGGATTGTTCACCTCGATGATTGGTTTATTCCTTCTGCAATATACTTCGCGCAAGGAATACGAACCGGAAGTCATGTCGGTGTACTCGTTGGTGCTTTCGTTTCTCCTGCTGATGTTGATCGTAAAAAATCCATTTCTGTACATCTGGGATTCATTCCCCGCCGACTTGGTAAAATCCGGCCCAATTCCTGCTGGCATCACCAACTTTACTATCCTCGACGCGGGAAAGAATCTCTGGGCACAATTTCCCGTTGAGGGCAAGGGATTGAATCCGCTGCTGCAAAATTATTGGATGGTGATTCATCCTCAAGTCCTGTTCTTGGGATTTTCCTCTATGACCGTTCCGTATGCGCTTGCCATCGGCGGATTGTTGAAGCGCGACTACCACTCGTGGATTCGTGTTGCGACGCCGTGGTCGGTTTTTGGCGCTATGGTGCTCGGAACCGGCATTATCCTTGGCGGCTACTGGGCGTATGAAACGCTTGGATGGGGAGGTTTTTGGGCGTGGGATCCGGTGGAGAACTCGTCGCTCATTCCTTGGCTGTTGTGCGTGGCGTCGATTCACACAGCGCTGACGCAGCGAAAGAGCGGAGCGTTCGTCCGCACAAATTTTGCGCTTAGTCTATCGACGTTCATGATGGTTCTGTACAGCACGTTCTTGACAAGGAGCGGCGTGCTCGGTGAAACATCGGTGCATTCCTTTGTGGACCCCGGTATGTGGGTCTATTGGCTCTTGCTTGGATGTATCGTGCTGTTTGGGGCTATCGGTTTTGGATTGCTCTTTCTTCGCATGCGCGAGATGCCAAAGGTTCCCGTCGAACATAGTTTCTTCTCGCGCGAGTTCGCTCTTTTTCTGGGTGCGGCAGCGCTTACGTTTGTTTCCATCTTTGTGGTGGTTGGAACGTCTTCTCCCATTATCACTTCGTTGCTGAAAGGGAAAGCATCTGCTGTGGATATCAGCTACTACGTCAAAACAAATCTTCCCCTCGGCATTGCGATCACATTGCTGTCCGGCCTCGGACAATTATTGTGGTGGAAAACTTCTCGAGCAACGACGCTGGCGAGACGGATGGCAATTCCCGCCGTGCTAAGCGCTGCGACGACGTCTGCCGTTGTGTTGATGGGGTGGGAAGAGCCGCTGATCCTGTTGTTCGTATTCTGCTCGGCATTTTCGTTGTTTGCTAATGTGCAGGTCGGCTACACTATCTATGCGGGAAATCCTCGATATGCAGGAGGCGCGCTCGCGCATATCGGTATTGCAATCATGTGCATCGGGTTCGTAACCTCGGAAAGATACGATCAAAAGAAAACGGTGTCGCTGGAAAAAGGAACGCCGGTTGCCGCACTGGGTTATCAACTGACCTATGTGGGTTACGCTCCTACCCCGGAAGGTAGGTATGCGTTTCAAGTGCAGGTCGAACGAAACGGTCGTGTGCGGAACGTTTCGCCGGTCATGTATTTCAGCAATTTTACGCAGAGCGTCATGCGCCATCCAGACCTTATCAACTATTTGAATCGGGATTTTTATGTTGCGCCGCTTTCGTTGGAAGAAGCAAGCGATGGTTCAAGCGACCAACAAATTGAGCTGGCGAAATCAACGGCGACAACTATCGGAAATGTGCAGGTAACATTTGAGGAGTTTGTCATTCCGGATGGCGCGCGCGACGCGATGATGGGCGGAAAACCGTTCGAGCTTCGCGCTCGGCTTTCCATACGTGAGGGGAAGAAAAAGACGGACATTGACTTGCTGATGAAGGGAGGAACGAGCGAAGGCCCGACGTTTGTTCCTGTAACCTATCATTCCGAACAAGGCGGGCAGTACGTTCTGACATTAGTTCGTATTCTGCCGAACGAAGAAGACTCTTCCAAATCGAAAGTGGTCATCTCCGTCAAGTCGTCGGATCAGCACGCGAAGCCTCGCCCTGAAACGCTTGTCATTGAAGCCAGCATTAAGCCGTTCATCAACCTCGTGTGGGTGGGAACGGTAACATTAGTCATTGGATTCTTGATAACGATCTTTCGCCGCTCCCAAGAAGCCCGATTGAAAAACAATGTGGATTCAGATTAGACCAACAGAAAGGCCGTCCCGCAGATTCTGGCGGGACGGCGCTGACCATTATTTGTGCGTTGGAAATGTTTTGACGGAATCTTTGCTGACCCCCGGAACTCGACCGATGCCTTCCTGCCATCCCTTGTAGCACTCGCGGCAGACAATTCCGCTCTTCTTCACTGCCGTGTAGCACGCGCAATTCTCGCCATCCCGATAGCATTCATCGCACGGCTCTTTGATACAGCAATTGTACTTACCGTTTTCGATCAGTTGCTGTTTGGTTGGCCGAGCAGTGGCGGCAGTGTCGCGCTTCATTGGGGCAGTTGACACTCTTGCCACCAAGTCCATTCCGCATTTTGTGCATGTTCCAGGCTTATCGGACTTGATATTTGGATGCATGGGACAACTGTACGTTGTCATCACCGTATCTTTTGGTTGATTCATATGCGTGTGCTTGTGTTGGTCTGCATGTTGACCAAGCGCAGGCACGCTTACGGCCAGCAAAAAGAAAATTGCTGAAAGAATAACGCGGTTCATAAAGTGCTCCTCTTTTGTGTGATTGATTTGTTGATTAGAAAAATCGCCACGCCATCATTGCGACCATGAAAGCAGCGCCAACGACAATGCCGATAGCGCCCGCCGTGGACATCCCACCTCCCATCCCCACCATTACCATCATTCCATCCATCTTCATCTCTTTTGCAACATTTCTCTTTGCTTCAATGAGCAATGGGGGAGAAAGCGGTTGCCCATCCACTTCTGTTATGTTAAATGTAATTGTGTGGATGCCCGATTGATGAGGTTTAAGAGAAAACGAGTACGTTCCGGGCGTTGATGACGCAACTACTTCTTGTTGGAATTCAATGCCGTGTTGTTCTTCTTTTTTCATCGCGTGCGAAGTGTCTTCCATTGTCGAATGATCCATTTTACCGTGCATGGACATGGAGGTATCTTTTGCTCCGTGCATGTTATGCATTTCCTCCATCATTGTCCCTTGATGAGCGTCGGGTGAATGTTCGAATTCTACATGTGAGTACACTTTCGCCCGGCGAATCGGCTCTCCGGTCTTGCTGTTCGAAAGCTTCAGTGTAAACACAGCCTCTTTTCCAATCTCGATGGCTGGAAAAATGGCCGTGGCTTTTAACTCTCCGACTGTCACTTCTTTTTCCAATGTTGCTTCTGTCGCAGAGTGGCCTTCAGCTTGAGAACCGTGGCCGCCTGTTCCGAGCATCATCGCTCCCATACAAGATGAAAGAATAAATGCTGAAAGAAGAATTACACTGTTTGCTAAAAATTTATTGAGTTTCATTTTGTATCTCCCTTAGTATGTTGTCCGTCATTCATTAGTGATGTCCATTATGTCCGCCGCCTGTGCTGGTCGTGTCCATTGTTGAGAAATGAAACATCATCTCGCCGCTCATCATTTTTATGCTGCCAACACGTTGCTCTACCATTTCCACCGTATCACGTCCAAGGTGAATCATGCTATTGGGTCTGTGGCGACATCAGCAAATCTGCTAATTCTCCAACGCATGACCACCCATTCGAGCTTCTTTCTTCAATGTCCAGCCCTTCCACAGATAATAGATGACCGGATACACCATCAGTTCCAACAGCACAGAGGTTACCACGCCGCCAACCATCGGCGCAGCAATGCGTTTCATAACGTCGGCACCAGTGCCATGACTCCACATAATCGGGACAAGGCCGGCGATGATCACCGACGCCGTCATAATCTTCGGGCGCACTCGTTTTACTGCACCGTGATGAATTGCTTCCTTGAGATCCTTCAGCCCTCTCATGATTCCTTTCTGCTTCCATTCATCGTAGGCGTGGTCGAGATACAGAAGCATCACGACGCCCGTCTCAGCATCGAGTCCGGCGAGTGCGATGATGCCCACCCAAACGGCAATGCTCAGGTTGTAGCCGAGGAAGTAGAGAAACCAGAATGTCCCGACGAGAGAGAATGGAACCGCAAGGAAGACGATGGCGACCTTTGTGACCGATCGAGTGTTGAGATAGATGATGACGAAAATGATGAACAGGGTCATCGGTATGACATACATTAATCGCTGCTGCGCACGCACCATGTATTCATACTCACCACTCCAGATGATGTTGTAGCCGGGGGGTAACTTGATCTTCTCTGCTACTGTTCTCTTTGCATTTTGCACGTACGTCCCAACATCGATGTCCTTGATGTCGACATACACCCACGCATTGGGACGCGTGTCCTCGCTTCGCACAACCATCGGCCCCTTGCGCGGAGTGATGGTAGCCACCTGTGTGATCGGTATCTGCTCTCCGGTTGGTGTCGGTATAAGCACCCGCTTCAAGGCTTCGAGATTGTCGCGAAGTTCGCGACTGTACCTCAGGTTAACGGTGTAGCGCTCAAGCCCTTCCACCGTATTCGTGATACTCATGCCCCCCATCGCAGTTTCAATGACATTCTGGACATCTCCAACCGTCAACCCGTAGCGGGCAGCTTCTTTACGATCGATATCGAAATCGAGATAGTTGCCGCCGACCGACCGCTCAGCAAAGGCGCTCAACGTACCGGGGACAGTTCGCATGACCGCTTCAACTTCCTTCCCGATCTCCTGCAACGTGTTCAGGTCCGGCCCGGAGATCTTGATCCCAACCGGCGTCTTGATCCCGGTGCTCAGCATGTCGGTTCGTGTTTTGATCGGCATCGTCCATGCATTCGTGAGCCCCGGGAATTGAATCGAACGATCCATCTCATCAATCAATTTTTGGACAGTCATGCCCGGTCGCCACTCATTTTCAGGTTTGAGCATGATTGTTGTCTCGACCATGTCCAATCCTGCAGGATCGGTTGCAGTCTCGGCACGCCCAATTTTTCCGAGCACGTGATGCACCTCGGGGAATTGCCGAATGATCTTGTCCGTTTGCTGCAACAATTCCCGCGCTTTGGTGATTGACATCCCCGGAAGAGTCGTTGGCATGTAGAGGAGATCGCCTTCGTACAACGGTGGCATGAATTCAGAGCCAAGCTGCTTGAAAGGGAAAACCGTGATACCGAGCAGCAGGAGAGCTGCAACAAGGACCCATTTGTTGTACTTCAGCACAAAGTCCACAACGGGAGTATAAATCTTGATGAGGAAGCGATTGATTGGATTCCTTTCCTCGGGAAGAATCTTTCCCCGGATCCAGTACCCCATGAGAATGGGAACAATGGTAATCGACAGGATCGACGCAGCCGCCATCGAGTAGGTCTTCGTGAATGCCAGCGGCCTAAACAATCGTCCCTCCTGGGCTTCCAGTGTGAACACAGGGATGAACGATACCGTGATCACCAGCAGCGAATAGAAAAGGGCAGGGCCTACTTCTTTCGAAGCATCGAGGATCACCTGCCAATGTTCTCGCCGCTCCTCCGGCGGCTTCAAGGCCTCGTGCTCGATATGTTTGTGTGCGTTCTCGATCATGATGATCGCGGCATCCACCATGGCTCCAATGGCTATGGCAATACCGCTCAGCGACATGATGTTCGCGTTGATCCCCTGCATCTTCATCACGATGAAGGCCATCAAGATCGCCGTCGGAAGGGTGAAGATAGCGACAAAGGAACTGCGCGCATGCAGAAGGAAGATGATGCAGACGAGTGCAACAATGATGATTTCTTCTGTCAGCTTCTCTTTCAAGGTATCAATTGCTCGCTCAATCAGCCCTGAGCGGTCATAAGCAATTTCAATCTTGACGTCTTCCGGCAATCCTTGCTTCAAGATCTCGATCTTGTTCTTGACATTCTCGATGACTTGGAGAGCGTTTTGACCATATCGCATCACAATGATTCCGCCGACGACTTCTCCCTCGCCATTGCTCTCAGCAAGACCGCGGCGCATCATCGGACCGATGGTCACGTCCGCCACATCCTTCACATACACCGGCGTACCGCTCTTCTTGTCAACCATGATGGGGATGTTCTTGACATCATCGATCGACTTGATGTAGCCAAGTCCGCGAACCATGAATTCCATCTCGCTCATCTCGATCACTTCACCGCCGACATCGTTGTTGGAGTTCTTGATCGCCATCTCGATCATGTTCAGTGGAACCTTGTAAGCGAGGAGCTTCGTCGGATCGACTGTTACCTGATACTGTTTCACATACCCGCCAATGCTCGCCACCTCGGCAACACCGCTCACCGCAGTCAATCCATACTTCAAGTACCAGTCCTGGTAAGAACGCAGCTCTTGCAACGAACGTTTGTCAGATGTGAGTGTGTACATGAAAACCCAACCGACGCCGGTTGCATCCGGTCCAAGCGTGGGGATGACCTTGGGTGGCAGTCGCTTCTGCGCATAGTTCAGATACTCCAGCACCCGACTGCGCGCCCAATAAAGGTCGGTCCCATCTTCGAAGATGACATACACAAGTGAGTAACCAAAAAACGAATATCCACGAACCACTTTCGATCCGGGCACTGAGACCATAGCCGTTGTAAGCGGGTAGGTTATCTGATCCTCGACGATACGCGGCGATTGTCCGGGATACTCTGTGTAAATGATGACCTGCACGTCGCTCAAGTCCGGTATCGCGTCGATAGGAATCGACAGCATAGAGTAGATTCCCCAGCCTATGAGAAAGAGCACGGCAAGGATCACCATGAACTTGTTGCGGACAGATGCCTCGATAATTTTTGTCAACATTGTCTAAACCCTTCGACTGATCGTTGATCTCTTTTGCATGGGCTAACGTTGGTGACTCTGACCAACATACTTCTGAGGATCCTTCTTGAATTTCTCAAGGTCATCCGGGCTGCAGAAGTAATACTTCTTCCCCGCGTGCGTGTACGAAAGTTCCTCCTTCTGCTCGGCTTCCATTCCGCAGACAGGGTCAATGAATTTCTGACTCGGTGCCGTTTCCATGTCTTGCATTTCATGGCTTTGATGTCCGGAGGCAGGTGCATCTTGCATCTCACGAGTTCGTTGCTGGCTCCGCGCCCTTTTCTCCTTCTTCACTGGCTGTTGATTCATCTCATGCCCGCCGTGTTGCTCAGCTTTTGCGGTATCTGTGATTTGATGGCCCTTGTGCTCACCCGCCGAATGTTTTTGCCCCTCCATCGGCTTCGACATATCCCCGCCTGTCTCCTTCGTGCCGTCCTGGCGGGGAGGCATGTCTGCGTGGCCAGCCATCTGGCTGATGGCTGCCTTCAAATTGCTCTCCGAGTCGATGAGGAATTGCGACGACACCACAATTTTTTCCCCCGCTCTGATGCCATCCAGTATTTGCACGTACCCTTCAGCCGACACACCAAGCTTTACCTCCCGGGGGTCGAAGTAACCGCCCCCAAGAGACATCACAACAATGTTGCGTTCACCCGATCGGATGATGGCCCCATCCGGCACGGCCACATCATAGACATTCACGGGGGAGGAAATCTTCACCGTCGCATACATGTCTGGTTTTAACTCGAAGCTCTGCGTGTTCTGGACTTCGACTCGCACCTTTGCAGTCTTGGTCTCCATGCTCAGGTACGGATAGATGTAGGTGAGTGTCCCCTTGAACGATTTTCCCGGGAGATAGGAAAGCTCGATCTCGATTTTGCCTCCGACTTTCACCCACGGGAGTTCATACTGGTACACGTCTGCGAGGACCCAAACGGTCGATAGGTCGGCGATCTTATACAACTCCATCCCTCCCATGATGTTCTGACCCTTCTGTACCATTTTTTCAATGACGACTCCATCCACTGGAGAGTAGATCGTCATTGTCTTATTCGGTGTCCCTCGTTCTTCGAGTGCCTTGATTTCGCTCTCAGGAATATCCCAATACTGCAAGCGGCGTCTGGCGCTCTGAATCAAATCATCCGAACCCGTTCGAGCTTCTTCAAGGCTGCTCTCTTGCAGCTTTTTCCGATACCGGAGTGCTTGCAAGTACTCTTCTTGAGTCGATACAAGCTCAGGACTGTACAATTCCATCAACGGTTCACCTTTGTGGATGAGTTTTCCCGTGTAGTCTACATATAGTTTTTCAACCCAGCCCATGATCTTGCTGTTCACCGAGTAGACCCTTCGCTCGTCATAGTCGACCTTGCCCACCGTGCGGATTGTCTTGTTGAGTTTTCGTTTCACCACTTCCTCCACCTTGACACCAATGTTTTGGACAACCACCGGATCTATCTTGATCCCTTTCCCATCACTTTCACCTTCGTACACCGGTACCAAATCCATTCCGCAATCCGGTGCCTTGCCTGGCTTGTCTGATGTGAACCACGGATGCATCGGGTCTCTGTAATAGGCAATCTTCTTCTCGCCGGTACCACTCCTCGCTTCCTCGTACACCGGAACGAAGTCCATTCCATCAGGCGCCTTCTTCGGTGTCGGGGAAGTGTTCTGAGGATTCATCGGATCACGATAGAAGAGGATTCTCCTCTCCGCAGAGGAACTGCGATGACTCGTGGAATGGAATATCAACCAACCGCCGGCTAAACCGATAACAACGCTCAGTATTGCAGTGATGACGATCTTCTTCATGTCTCTTGACTCCTGCGAAATTTAATTAACGTACTTTATCGGCGATTTCGTTGATATTCATACCAACGGCCTGCTCTAACGCGGCCTGGCTTGCCATGTAATTCATGACTGCCATATAGTAGTCCAGTTTCGACATCAGCACCATGCGGTAAGCATCGATGAGCATCAGAAACTCAGTCTTCCCGGTTTGATAGGCCGCAATCGTGGATTGCAGCGTCTGCTCGGCCTGAGGGATCACCGTGTTCTTGTACAGCAGCACCAGGTTCTGATTTGTTTGCACCTTCACCAGAGCATCCTGCACCTCGAAGAGCGTCATGTTCCGCATGCTCAAGTATTCATCTTCGGCCTTCTTCACGTTCAATTGGTTCTCTTCAACCTTCGATGTGTATTTTCCACTCGACCACGGAGCAAGCGGAATGCTAACGCCGATCATCACCGACCAGAAGTCGTTGCTCGTCATTGCCATGTCCTTGTACATCACTCGTGCCATGAGATCGGGATAATACTCGCGTTTGGAGAGCGACAATTCCGCCTTGTTCATGTCGATGTTGAAATTCATCGCTTTTAACTCCGCACGCGACTCAAGGGCCAGCGGTCGCAGCTGTTCAAACGTCCAACGCGGAACGTCGGCCTCGATATCAGCGACATAGCCCAGAGGTTCGTTCGGAGATCGACTCAGAATCGTATTGAGCATCGATTCGACCACCTGCTTTTCTCTTTGAAGGTTCAGACCCGCATTCACAAGCGTTGAAAGCTCAGTCTGTGCACGCAGGATATCCTGTTGCTTCCCCATACCCACTTCATATTGCTTCGATGCGATATTGACAAATCTTCTCATAAGCTCTTGGTTCTCGGCGTTGATTTGGATCTTTCGCTGAACGAGATAGAGGTCGTAATACGCAGATTTCAGATCTCGGAGAACCTTCCGTTCCAACGCCTTGTAGTTCTGATCGGTCATGTTTGCATTGCTCTCCGCAGCGCTTCCCATAGCGGAGAGTTTTCCGGGAAACGGGATCATCTGTTGCAGATAATAATCCGTTTCCATGTTGTTCTTGACCGGATTCGGAAACGACTGGACGGGTATCTGGTACAACTCCACGCCGACCTGTGGCGCCTCCCACGAGGTTGCCTGGTTCACGCGAGCCTTGGCTGCCGCGGTCTGGTTTCGGACACTCCGGAGTTGAGGATTGTTTTGGAGAGCCTCGGTCATCAGTTCGTGAAGACTTAACGGCTTGGCCTCTTGAGACCAGAGAAATGAACGGTTGACAATCAACAGACCAAGCATTATGCACGCATGCGTGCGTATCCTCGTAGTTCCTTTCAAAAAAAATATCAACGGATGAGCGAATACTCACCCGACCGAAGCGAACGTACGGTAAACGCTAGATGAGAAGAGATGCGTTAAGGAGAAACAGCGGTTGTGAATCGAGAATAGGGGGTGATTCGTTGGCGATGGTAATAGGTGAGAATGAATGCGGCGCTGGCAAGCATGCGGCAATGAGAGGGATTGCTGCGGTGCCGATGGAAATCTCACTTTGATGCTTAAGAAATGGAGTCGTGTTGCGCTCGGCAACAATTTTGCCGGCACAACAGTCAGAAGGTGGGTAGTTGATGGAAGGTTCGTTTGCAGAGCGGTGGTCGCCCATTGCGCACTCTTGTTCTTCCATCATCGGGCAGATGTATTTAACCACCGGAATTCCGACGTTGGACGTAAGGAAAACCAGAAGCAAAATGTTCTTCGTTGCGATATGAATGCGTGAACCCGACACTGTTTATATGACGGCTAAAAACTTAAAATGTTCCGCTTGAACTAAACCTATATAAAGGTACCGAATGTGGAATGAAATCGCAACTCGAATGTTGGCTCATTCTTGTGTGTGAGAAATTCTATCGAATGTAATGGCATTGGTAACTTGCAACTATTTTCTGCGCGTCAATACTTGCATCGGGTCGCCAACACCGACAAGATTGTGAGTGAAAAACGCTTCGCCGTACTTCACGCCGATCCTGTGGCCATAAAATTCAGCTTCAGCTTTCAAGAGGTCGAAGAAGGCAGGGTCGGACAACTTCGTTTCAGGTTCTGTGCTTCGAGGGTTGTAGAATTGCGAAGCATGCGCTTTCGCTGCCTTGATCTTCAAGTCGAACGTATCGGAAATATCGACAATGAACGAAGGACGAAACTGATGCCATTGCATGAACTCAAAATAATTGTCGGGACGATACGCCACTTGCGCCTTGCCATTCAGCTTGGTTGAAATCTTGGTTAGTCCGGCATAGAACCAAGCTTCTTTGCAAAGGATGTGTGTATGGGTATGGTCGGGATGACGGTCAACAGAATGCGGAATGAAAAGAGTGCGTGGACGGAATTCCCGTATAAGTGAAATCAGTTTGCGTTTGTTGGATGAGTTCACCTGTACATCGCCATCAGGAATGCGAAGATTGCGTCGGGCAACTGCGCCAAGAATCCGAGCCGCCGCCTCGGCTTCTTTCAAGCGAATCTCTTTGGTGCCGCGAGTTCCAAGTTCACCTTGTGTAAGGTCGGCCATGGCAACGTTGTAACCTTGGCGCACAAGTTTGGCAATTGTTCC